>NZ_FNCE01000016.1 GCF_900100655.1 Limimonas halophila | reverse complement strand
GAGGACATCTCCGCGCGCATCAACAAGGTGCAGAGCGAGACCAGCGAGGCGGTGACGGCGATTGAGCGCATCGCTTCCAGCGTCAAGCAGATCGACGAGACGGCGTCCTCGATCGCCTCGGCGATGGAGGAGCAGACCGCCTCCACCCAGGAGATCGCGCGCAACATCGAGGAAGCCTCGGCCGGCGCGCAGGAGGTCACCAACACCATCGGCGAGGTGACCCAGGCCGCCGACACCACGGAATCCACCGCCAGCGAAGTCCTGTCCAGCGCCGACGACATCAACAAGCAGGCCCAGACGCTGCGGGACAAGGTAACCAGCTTCCTCAACGACATCCGCACGGGCTAAGAAACGGCGGCCGTTTCATCCCATCACACCGGGCTTGTGAGCGGTTGAATTCGCCGGGGTCCCGACAGCCGGCGGTTCAGGGCCGTGCAGCACCGTCGGCAAACACAGCGTGTTTGATCGCATCAGAACGAAGTTTTGAGCGGCTTACCTCGCCGGGATCCCGACAGCCGGACATTCCGGACGGACTCCGCTCGCAAAGTGAGGGCGGTCACAGCGGTTCGAGCCGCGGCGGCCTATATCGGGGTGCAGCACAGCCGCCTATGCGCACCTCAGGAGGTTCCCGATGCCCCGCTCTTTTCTTCGCCGTGCCCTGCCCCTTGCCGCGATCGCCCTCGCGATGGCGGGGGTCTACGCCTCCGGCCTGTACCAGTACCTGAGCTTCGACGCCCTGGCGGCGCACCGCGACACCCTGACCGCGCTCGCGGACCGCAACCCCGTGCTCATCATCGGCGCCTACATCCTGGCCTACGCCGGGGCCACGGCGCTGTCGGTGCCGGGCGGCGCCGTGCTCACCATTCTGGGCGGCTTTCTCTTCGGCACCTGGCTGGGCGGCGCCTTCGCCGCCGTCGGCGCGACGATCGGCGCCACGGGGCTCTTCCTGGCCGCGCGCGCCGGCCTGGGCGATCTGGCGGACAAGGTCAGCGGCGCGCGCATGACCCGCATCCGCGACGGCCTGCGCCGCGACGCCTTCAGCTATCTGCTGGCGATGCGGCTGATCCCGCTGGTGCCGTTCTGGCTGCTCAACCTCGCCCCGGCGCTGCTGGGCGTGAAGCTGCGCACCTACGTCACGGCGACGGCGCTGGGCATCCTGCCGGGGACGGTCGTCTACGCCAGCCTGGGCAACGGGGTGGGCACCATCCTCGACGCGGGCGGCACCCCGAACATGGGCATCGTCCTCCAGCCCTCGGTGCTGCTGCCGCTGCTGGCCCTGGCCGCCTTCGCACTCCTGCCCACGATCGCCAAGCGCGTCACGGCGTGGCGTCAGGCGCCGACGGCCACCTGATCGCTCGGTCATCCGTGCTGGTCCCACCGGACCAGCATGGGTAGGCTGCCGCGCATGACCCCGCCGGCCGATGACCACCGATCCATCGCGCTCATCGGCGCCCCCGGCGACGTGGCGGCGGCGCACCGCGGCGCGTCGATGGGGCCGGAAGCACTGCGCGTGGCGGGCATGACCGAGGCCCTGGCGGAGATCGCCGGCGAGGTGGTCGACTGGGGCAACCTGACCGGCCCCTCGCACCCAGGCCACGCACCCGTGGACGGCCTGCGCCACCTGCCGGAGACCGCGACCTGGTGCCGGGGCGTGCGCGACACCGTGGGCGAGGCGCTGGCGACCGGCCGCATCCCCGTGCTGATGGGCGGCGACCACGCGCTGTCGATGGGCTCGCTGGCCGCGGCGTCCGCCCACTGCCGCGCCGCCGGCAAGCCGCTGCGGGTGCTGTGGCTGGACGCGCACGCCGACTTCAACACGCCGGAAACGAGCGTCTCCGGCAACCTGCACGGCATGCCCGTGGCCGTCGCCGCCGGGCTGGGACCGCCCGAGCTGACGGGGCTGAGCGACGCCACCCCGATGGTGCCGGCGGCGCGCTTCCATCAGATCGGCGTGCGCGCCATCGACCGCCTGGAAAAGCGCACCGTCGCGGCGCACGGCCTGCCCGTCGCCGACATGCGCGAGATCGACGAACGCAGCATACGTCCCGTCATGGAAGAAGCGCTCGCACACGCGACGGCCGAGGGCGCACACCTGCACGTCAGCTTCGACGTGGACATGCTCGACTCCAGCGTGGCGCCCGGCGTCGGCACGCGGGTCAAGGGTGGCCCGACCTACCGCGAGGCCCAGTTGTGCATGGAGATGATCCACGACACGGGCCTGCTGGCCTCGCTCGACGTGGTCGAGCTGAACCCGGCGTTCGACGTTCACAACGCAACGGCGGAAACGGCGGTGGAGATGGTGAAGAGCCTGTTCGGCGAACGCATCCTGAGCCGGCGGCCGCAATGACCCCGCGCGACGACGCCACGGATCCGGCCGCGCTGGCCGAGCGCTACGGCGCGCCCAACTACAAGCCCCTGCCCGTCACCCTGGCGCGCGCGGAGGGTGTATGGGCCTGGGACACCGACGGCCGCCGCTACCTGGACTGCCTCGCGGCCTACTCGGCGCTCAACCACGGCCACCGGCACCCGCGCATCCTGGCGGCGTTGAGCGAGCAGGCCGAGCGCCTGACGCTGACGGCGCGCGCCTTCCACAACGACCGCCTGGGCCCCTTCCTGAAAAAGCTGTGCGCGACGGCGGGCGCGGAGATGGCGCTGCCCATGAACACCGGGGCGGAGGCGGTGGAAACCGCGATCAAGGCGGCCCGCCGCTGGGGCCACCAGGCGCGCGGCATTCCCGACGGCCACGCCGAGATCGTCGTGGCGCGCGGCGCCTTCCACGGCCGCACGCTCTCGGGCATCAGCGCCTCCACCGACCCCGAGGCGCGCGCCTGGTTCGGCCCCTACGCGCCCGGCTTCGTCATCGTGCCCTTCGGCGACGCGGCGGCGCTGGAGGCCGCAATCACCCCCAACACGGCGGCCGTGATGGTGGAGCCCATCCAGGGCGAGGGCGGCATCGTCGTCCCGCCCGAAGGGTACCTGGAAGCCGTGCGCGCGGCGTGCGACCGCCACGGCGTGCTTTTCATCGCCGACGAGATCCAGACCGGCCTGGGCCGCACGGGACGGCTGTTCTGCCACCAACACGAGGCCGCCGCGCCCGACCTGATGCAGCTCGGCAAGGCGCTGGGCGGCGGGGTCTATCCGGTGTCGGCGGTCGTCGGCTCGGCCGACGTGCTGGGCCGGCTGACGCCCGGCTCCCACGGCAGCACCTTCGGCGGCAACCCGCTGGCCTGCGCCGTCGGTGAGGCGGCGCTGGACGCCCTGGCGGATGAGGAGCTTCCCGCCCGTTCGGCGCGGCTGGGCGGGCGGCTCCTGGCGGGCCTGCGCGCCATCGACTCCCCGCGCATCGCCGAGGCGCGCGGGCGCGGCCTGATGGTGGGGCTGGAGTTGACGGAGCCGGCCCGGCCCGTCTGCGAGGCACTGCTGGCGCGCGGCGTGCTGTGCAAGGACACGCGCGACACCGTCATCCGCCTGACGCCGCCCCTGGTGATCGGCGAGGCCGAGGTCGATTGGCTGGTGGCACAGATCCACGCCGTGCTGGCGTCGGCCGCTGCGGGATAGCGTCCGGCCCGACTCCAGTTTCGAGTCGCCCCCGAGTCGCATACCGAGTCCCGGTTACCTGGCCGCCCTGAAGGGCTTGGAACAACCAAAAGTTTAGCAATTGCCGATTTATAAATTTTGCAAATGCATACTGTTGGGAAAGAAAACAATACGGTCACAACCACCGTGGCGGAGACCCGGCTGACCGAGTCGACCTGATTTGCCGTTCAAACCTGCAGAGTCCGGCCGCGGGCTGTTGCATCGTCCACAGACGCTCCACACGCTGTCCACAGGTCTAAACGAGACACCACCCTCGAAGGGGGTCGCAGATGACGCGGTGTATCGATTGGAGCAGCTACATCACGCCCGCCCGGCCAGCGGCGGTGCTGACGCGCTCGCACCGGGACGTGGTGGCGCTGGCGGTCAACAGCTTCACCGGACCCGAAATCGCCGACGCGCTCGCGCTCCCGGAGCACGAGGTGCGCTGGCTGCTGCGCGAGGCGGCTGCGGCCGCGGCCATGAAACCGGCCTGACCGGGTCCAACCGAAAAACCGAATGCCCGTTCGCCGCTGGGAGCGCCACCCCGGTTCCGACCACAAAACGGGCGGCTACGCCGACGACGGGTCGTCCCCACCGTTGGCGACCCAGGCGTGGAGGCACTGCGCCAAGCACGTCGTGCCGGTGCCCCAGCACAGCGGACAGCGGTCCGCGACAATCGGGCGAACGTCAGCTGCCATCCCGCGCAAGCCGCCGCAACACGGCTCGTCGTGCCAAGCCACCGAGGCCGCGCCTGCATTTCGGTCGGACGCCATCGATACCTCCAAAAAATCCTCCGGGGCCACGCTTCGGGCCGCGCGAAAGATGACAGTCGTGTAACGCACTTTGTTTCGTAAGCCAATATCGGCGCACCGCGGCCTGCCGCCGCGCCCGATCACGATGTCGTGCCCCGCCGCGTGTGCGGGCTGCCACGCGCCTTGGCCACGCGAGCGTCCCGGTCAAGCGGACTTCGCGGGATCGCGCGCGGCGAGCCCCTCGGCGTCGCGGTTCGCCGGTTCGCGCGCGCCGACGTCCTCGCCCAGGCTCGCGGCGAGCTGGTTTTCGTCGTGCTCTCGGAATTCAGCCACCGCCTCACGGCTGCGCGGTTGCGGCAGCCCCAGCCCCGTCAGCAAGCGCTCGCTCAGATCCAGGCTGGCAAGAAAGGTCTCGCGCACCACCGCATCCGCGCGGGCGCCCATGAGGCGCTGGGCGTGCTCCCGGTTGTGGGCGCGCGCGTAAACCTTCAGGCGCGGGAAGTGCTGCTTGGCGGCGGCGACGATGCGCTCGGCCTGGTCCACATCGTCCAGCGCCACGACGAGCGCCGCCGCATCATCCGCCCCGGCGGTGCGCAGCACGTCCAGGCGCGAGGCGTCACCGTAAAAGGCGGGCGTGCCCAGGTGCTTCATGCGCTCCACGCGCTGGGGATCGTGATCCAGGGCGGTGAAGGTGATCCCGTTCGCGCGCAGCACGCGGCCCACGATGTGGCCGAAGCGGCCCAGCCCCGCGACGATGACCTGCGGCGCTTCGCCGTCGATGGCGTCCGGCACCCCGCTCAGGGGCCGGCGCCGCGCGCGGTCCAGCGCCATCAGCAGCAGCGGCGTCGTGACCATCGAGCCGATGACGATCAGTGTGAGCACGTCGGCCGTGGGGTCCGCCACCACCCCGTGCGCCGTGGCCGCCGTCAGGAGGACGAAGGCGAACTCGCCACCCTGGGAAATGGCGACGGCGGTGGTCAGGCTGTCCCGGTTGCTCAACCCGTTGAGCCGGGCGAGCGGAAAGATGATGGCCCCTTTCGCGACCACGAGCGCCACCACGCCGCCCAGGATCGCGGCGGGCTGCTCGGCAAGCACGCCCAGGTTCACCGACATCCCCACGGCCAGGAAGAACAGCCCCATCAAAAGGCCCTTGAAGGGCTCGATGTCGGCCTCGATGGCGTGGCGGTAGTGCGTGTCGGCGAGCAGCACGCCCGCCAGGAAGGCGCCCAGGCCCATGGACAGCCCGAGCGCGTCCATCAACAGCGCCGTGCCCACGACGGTGAGCAGCGCGGCCGCCGCGAAGATCTCGCGCGTGTGCGTTTCCGCGGCAATGCGGAAGGCGTGCTGAAGGGCCACGCGGCCCACGACCACCACGGCCACCAGCACGCCCGCCACCTTCAGCGCCTCGGTGAACGCACCGGCGTCCATGGCCGTGCCGCCGCCGTTTGGCCCCGGCAGGAGCGGGATCGCCGCGAGCATCGGGATCACGGCGATGTCCTGCAACAGCAGGACGGAAAAGGCAGCACGCCCGTGGTGGGTGGCCAACTCCTTGCGCTCGCCGAGCACCTGAAGCGCGAAGGCGGTGGAGGAGAGTCCCAGCGTGAGGCCGACCACGCCGGCGCTGATCGGCGGCAGCCCGGCCAGGTACGCCAACCCGCCCAGCGCCGCGCCGGAGACGAGAACCTGCGACAACCCCAGCCCGAGGACGCTGTGCCGCATCGACCACAGCCGGCGCGGGCGCAGCTCCAGCCCGATCACGAAGAGCAGCAGCACCACGCCCAGTTCGGCGAAATGGAGAATGGAATCGGAATCCTGGAAATAGGCCAATCCCCACGGACCGACGACGAAGCCCGCCGCCAGGTAGCCCAGCACGGCCCCCAGGCCGAGCCGCTTGGCGATCCAGACGCCGATGACCGCTGCCGCCAACAGAACGACAGCTTGGTTGAGGAAGGCGTGTGTGTCCATGAAACTCCCCGCCGCCGGGAGATGCGCCTAGCCCGGTATGGTTACCGCATCCGCCCACGCAACCAAGCCCGGCGTGACTGTGCGACGCGCATCGGCCTGCCAGGTTGCGCCACCCCGGTCTATGCGCCATATCTCCGGCCAGCCTCCCCCGGCGCTGGCGCGGCCGGGCGGGCGGTATTGTGCCGATTCGCCGAAACGCGATCAGGTCGCCTGTGACCGGGACCACCATACAGGAGCGACGAGTCCGGGCATGCATACGGAACGCGTGATCGCCGTGGAGCACTTGACGGACAGCTTGTTCGCCTTCCGCACCACGCGCGATTCCACCTTCACCTTCGAAAGCGGCCAGTTCACGATGATCGGCCAGACCGTGGGCTCGAAAAAGGTGCTGCGCGCGTACAGCATGGTGAGCCCCACCTGGGCCGACTACCTGGAGTTCCTGAGCATCAAGGTGCCGGACGGGGAGCTGACCTCGCGCCTGCAGCACATCGAGCCCGGCGACGAGATCATCGTGAACAAGAAGTCCACGGGCTCGCTGCTGCTGGACAACCTCGTGGACGGGCGCAACCTTTACCTCTTCGCCACGGGCACCGGCATCGCGCCCTTCCTCAGCATCGTGCAGGACCCCGAGGTCTACGACCGCTACGACCACGTCGTCCTGGTGCACGGCGTGCGCGAGGCGCGGGAGCTGGCCTACCGCCGTTTCCTGGAAGAGCACCTGCCCAACCACGAGCACCTGGGCGAGTACGCGCGCGAGCAGCTGGTCTACGTGCCCACGGTGACGCGCGAGCCCTTCGAGCGCACCAAGCGCGTCACCACGATGATCTACGACGGCGAGCTGGCCGAGGCGACCGGGCTGCCGACGCTGGACCGGGAGCAGGACCGCGTCATGATCTGCGGCAACCCGGACATGGTGCACGAGCTGCGCCACCACTTCCTGGAACAGGGCTGGGAAATGGGCACGACCCACGGCAAGGGCCAGTTCGTCATCGAGAACGCCTTCGTGGAAAAGTAGGACCCGGGGACCGCTCGGGGCCGGCGCGGAAAACCGCCAGCCCGCACATGGTTGTTTCGGGCCGCGCCGGGTTTAGCTTCGCGGGCAGCGAAGTGTCCGCGGAGACCCCATCATGGCCCTGAGCACACGGCCCGAAAACGCGGCGGCCGATCCCTTCGGCTTCGACGCCACCTACGCCGCCCTGCCCGAGCGCTTCTACGCCAATGTCCAGCCGACGCCCGTGGAGCGCCCGCGGCTCCTGCACCTGAACCGGCCGCTGGCCGCGCAACTCGGACTCGACCCCGAGGCGCTGGCGAGCCCGGCAGGCGTCGAGGTGCTGGCGGGCAACCGCGTGCCCGAGTCCGCGCGGCCCATCGCCATGGCCTACGCGGGCCATCAGTTCGGCAACTGGGTGCCGCAGCTGGGCGACGGGCGTGCCGTGCTGCTCGGCGAATTGGTCGACCGCGACGGCGTGCGCCGCGACGTGCAGCTCAAGGGCTCGGGCCGCACGCCCTTCTCGCGCATGGGCGACGGGCGCGCCGAGCTGTTCCCGGTGGTGGGCGAATACCTCGCCAGCGAGGGCATGGCCGGCCTGGGCATCCCCACGACGCGCGCGCTCGCCATGGTGCTGACGGGCGAGACGGTGCGCCGCAGCGACTTCCTGCCGGGCGCGGTGCTCACCCGCGTCGCCACCAGCCACGTGCGCGTGGGCACCTTCGAGTACTTCGCCCGCGCCGGGGACCAGGACGCGGTGCGCACCCTGGCGGACTACGTCATCGACCGGCATTACCCCGAGCTGCGCGCGGCGGAGAAGCCCTACCGCGCGCTGCTGGAAGCCGTGGCGCGGCGCACGGCCGAGCTGATCGCGAACTGGATGGCCGTGGGCTTCATTCACGGCGTGCTCAACACCGACAACATCTCGGTCGTCGGGGAAACGCTGGACTTCGGGCCCTTCGCGTGGATGGACGACTACCACCCGGCCCAGTGCTTCAGTCAGGTCGATCTGGGCGGGCGCTACGCCTACAACCAGCAGCCCGACATCGGGCAGTGGAACCTGTGCCGGCTGGCGGAAACGCTGCTGCCGCTGCTGGCCGACGATCCCGAGACGGCCGAAGCGGAAGCCTACGCGGCGCTGGACGCCTACATCCCCGCGTTCGAGGCCGCCTACCACCCGGCGCTGCGGCGCAAGCTCGGCCTCGCGAGCGTGCAGGACGGCGACGTGGAGCTGATCCGGGGCCTCTTCACCCGCATGGCCGATCAGGGCGCCGACTTCACCCTGACCTTCCGCCGGCTGGCCGACGTCTCGGGCACGGATGCCTCGGCCGACGGGCCGGTGCGGACGCTCTTCGCCGACCCGGCGGCCTTCGACGCCTGGGCCGAGCAGTGGCGCCAGCGCCTCGCCGCCGAGGGCCGCGACGAGACGCAGCGCCGCGCCCAGATGCGGGCGGTCAATCCCGCCTACGTGCTGCGCAAGCACCACGTCTACGCGGTCTACGACGCCGTGCGCGCGGGCGACCACGGCGCGCTGAACGAGCTGCTCACGGTGCTGCGCGCACCCTTCGACGACCATCCCGACCACGCGGCCTGGGCCATGCCGCCGACAGCCGAGGAGCGCGTGCCCATGACCTTCTGCGGGACGTGACGATGTCGGATGACGGAGCCGGGAACGCCGGCACGGCGGCGACGAGCCGCGGCGAGATCCTGGGGCTGAAGGCCGTGCTGCTGGAGCTGATCGCCCGCGAGATGGAGCGCGGCGACAGCGAGGCGGAAACCAAGCAGGCGATGGTGGACCGCTGCCTGCACATCCTCGCCAGCATGGAGCTACCCGCCACGGACGGTGAGGCGGCGGAGACGGTCTCGGCCGAAGCCGAGCGCACCATCTTCCACCTCTTCAGCCAAGTGTCGGCGAGTTCCTGACTTCCGGCTCAGCCGGCCGCCGTTGTCTCCTGGTCCATCTGCGCGCGCACGGCGGCGACGGTCTCGTCGTCCACGGGATCGTCGAACTGCACGCCCGCGACCTCCGCGTTGGCGTGAACGACCTGCGCCGTCTTGCGCGCCGCCATGCCCGTGACGTCGAGGCCGACGCGCTCACCCGCGATCAAGCCCGCCACGGCGTCGAAGCGCGCGCCCTCGCGCGAGAGGTCCACCAGCACCGTGCGCTCCTCGCGCCCGCGGCGGACGAGCGTGGCGGGAACGCGGGCGTAGTAGCGCGGCGAGTTGCGGCGGTCGTCCGTGGAGGCGGCGCGGATCTCCTGCAGGAAGCGGTCGACTTCCTGGCTCAGCCGCGAGGTCTCGCCGCCCAGCTCGCGGGCGGAGGTTAGCAGCGTTTCCGCGCTTTCGCTGGTCGAGCGCACGCCTTCGCGCACGCCGGAGACGCTGCGGCTGACGGTGCGCGCGCCCTCGGCCGCCTGGTGGACGTTCTGGCTTATCTCCTGCGTGGTCGCCTGCTGTTGTTCCATCGCCGAGGCGACGGAGCTGGTGACCTCGTTGATGTCGTTGATGGTCTCGATGATCTGCTCGATCTCGCCGACGGCGGAGTGCGCCTCGCTCTGGACGTTCTGCACGTAGCCCTGGATGTCGTCGGTCGCCTTCTGCGTCTGGTTGGCGAGCGACTTCACCTCGTCCGCGACCACGGCGAAGCCCTTGCCGGCCTCGCCGGCGCGCGCGGCCTCGATCGTGGCGTTGAGCGCCAGCAGGTTGGTCTTCTCCGCGATGTCGTTGATGAGCTTGATCACCTCGCCGATCTTGTCGGCGGCTTCCGAAAGCCCCTTCACCGTGCTGCTGGTGTGCCCGGCGCGCTCGGAGGCCGTGTCGGCCACCGACTTGGCGTGCTGGACGCGCGCGGAGATCTCCTGGATGGACTGGACCATCTCCTCCGCCGCGCTGGCGACGGACTCGACGTTGTGGGTGGCGTCGGCGGCGGCGGATTCCGCCGAATCCGTCTCGCCGTTGGTCTGCTGGGCGGTCGCCGTCAGCGTCTGCGAGGCGTTTTCCACGCTGTCGGCCGTGGTGTTCAGCCGCTCCACGACGCCGGAGACGGTGTGCTTGAAGCGGTCGAAACCGGCTTCCATCGCCGAGACGCGGCGCTGGCGCTCCTCGGCTTCGGCGGCCTGCTGCTCCTCCAGCCGCGCGCGCTCGTGGGCGTTGTCCTTGAAGTGCTGGAGCGCCACCGCCAGCCGGCCGATGGCGTCGCGGCGGTCCTGGTAGGGCACCTCCACGTCGAGGTCCCCAGCGACCAGCGAGGACACCGTCGTCCCGATGCGGCGCAGCGGGCGGATGGCGCCCTGCAGGACGGTGACGAGCGCGAGCGCGCCGCCCGCCAGCACCCCGGCGATCGTGATCCAGGACGCGGTCAGGGCGTTGGCCGAGGTGGCGTTGGCACGCTCGCCGGTGCGGGCGACGCGCGCCATGTAGCGCTCGCTGAGCGAGTCGACGATCTTCGTGGCGGCCTGGATGTGCGTGCGCGCCGTGCTCAGCTTGGCGTTGCCCTTCTTGCGCTCCTTGAACATGTAGTGCTGCATCGCCGCCAGGGCGGCGGCGTCGATGCGGGTGACGTGCTCCTCGAGCTCGGCCGCGGGCTCGGGGGCGAAGCCCTGCACCCGGTCGAGGCTGGTCTTGACGGCCTCGAACGCGGCCTTGGCCTTCTTGCGCGAACTGCTTTCCAGGCTGTTGGCGGTGTCCAGGTACCAGTAGCGCATGTTGCCGTAGGCGTCGTCGAGCGCCGCCACGGCTTCCAGGCGGGCGCGCGCGGTGCTCTGGGCCGAGGTGGCCGTCACCGCGTCCCCGGTTTCCAGGACGTTGAAGACCGCCGGCGCGCCGGCCGACACGACCAGGATGGCGAGCGCGCCGCCGATCTTGGCCGTCAGGGACAGGCGCTCCAGCAGCCGCGCCGGTTTCGAGTTCGCGAGTCGCCGCCACATGCCTGCGTGCCCTCGCTCACGGCCCGTCGAAGGTGAACAGGACGCGGACGTTGTCCGGGATGGGCGTCACCTCGCTGCGTGCCGCGAACCCGAATGCGCCCGCGCGCATGCCGATGGCCTGCTTGAGCAGGCTGGGGGCGCCCACGGCGCGCGGGGCGGTGGCGCCGCGCTGCTGCTTCAGCCGGGTCCACCACTCCTGAAGCTTGCCCTCCGAGGTGCCCAGCACGTTCCGCACGAAGGCCTCGTGCGCCGGCGAGTCGGCGGGGCGGTCGAGCGGAAAGGCCGAGGCGCCGTCCGGCCACGCCGAGGCGCGCTTGAGGAAGAGCCGCTGCACCATGGCGCGGCCTTCCTGGCCGCCGGGATGGTCGTTCTCGGCATTGACCAGAACCACGTACTCGGCCGCCGAGGCGGGCGCCGCGGTGAGTCCGGCCGCCGCGGCCACGATCAGCGCCGCCAGCAGCCCCGCGACACGGGTGGGTGCCATCATCCCGGTCCCCCTTAGAAGCTCAGCGTGGCCGAGAGTTCGACGGTCTGGGCGTCGGCGCTGGAATCGTCGAAGTCGGTCGTGCGCACGATCCCGCGCAGCCGCACGTTGGAATGCGGCTGAAAATTCACGCCCAGCGAGTGTTCAATCGATTCCAGGCGCCGCGCCAGCGTTTCGGGATCGGTGCCGCGGTCCAGGTAGTCGAAGCGGTAGAACGCCGTCCACTGCTCGCCGATGCGGTAGCCGGGCTGGGTGTAGGCGCCCAAGCGGTCGTCGCCCACGTCCTCGTCGGTGGCGAAGATCTCGTTCTTCCAGATGATGGGCCCGCTGTCGTACTTCACGTCGGCGCCGTAGACGAGGTAGTCGGCCTCGCCGGCGCCCGCCGCCTCGCTGTCCGTGCGGTCGCCGTAGGTGACGTTGGCGCCCAGCGTCAGCCCCAGGCCGCCGACGCTGTAAGCGAAGCGCCCGCCGACGTTGAATTCGTTGCTGTTGTTCGTGAAGTTGCCGGTGTAAAGGTTGTAGCTGATCTGGTCGGCGTTAAGTCCGCCGCCCAGGAAGCTGCTGCCGTGGAGCTGAATCCCGTTGGTGAAGTTGGGAAAGATGGTCTGGGCGCTGAACGGGCGCAGGAACTGCGGCTGCGTCGCGTCCAGCAGGCTCGCCGGGAAGTGCTCCTGGTTGACGATGCCGTGGGGCGTGATGAAGCGCCCGGCCTGAACCTGAAGCGCGTCGGTGTGCTTGTAGTTGACCCACGCCAGCACGGTGTCGGTCGCCGCGCCGCCCAGGTTGCCGAAGTCGGGCCGTGAGGGGTCGGCGGTCGCGGGGTTCTGGGTGAAGTTGGGCCCGCTCTTGCGCAGGAAGGACTGCGCCCAGAAGATGCGCCAGTCCTCGGCGATGTCGGCGCTGACGAGCAGCTCCGCGACCTGGCGGTTGAAGCTGGTGACGGATTTGTCGTCGCCGGTGATGTGCGTCGCCGCGAGATCGACGAAGCCGCCGAGGTTCAGATCCACGGCGTCGAAGGCGTTGACGACGGCGCTGCTGCCGACCTGCTCGTCCACCTGCTGGACGATGCTTTCCAGCCGCTGCACCCGCTTCTTCGTCGTCTCGACCTCACCGCTGAGGTCGTCGAGCGTGACCTCGTTGGTCTGCGCCGGGTCCGGCTCGCCCGGGGCGCCCTGCTCGCGCTTGAGCTTGCGCAGCTCCTGTCGAAGCTCTTCGACCTGGCGCTCCAGCTTGTCGATGCGGCTGGAACTCGCGTCCTGCGCCCCGGCCGGCGCGGACGCCCCCACAGCCGCGATCGTCAGCGCGGCACACACACCCACCGCGCGCATCGGCTTCCCCACCACCATGCAGCCCCCCTTTTTCGATATGCTTAAGCGCCGTCGCGACTGCTCCGACGCTGAAATGCACAATCTTGGACTAAATTTTAATCTGTCGTTAAGGGCCAAGTCCACGAGTGGGTACTGGGAATCACGGAATCGTGATTTCATCGCGACTATTAAAAAAGAATTTTTACCCGAAAACACTCAAGGCAATTCAGGTGACTTCGGCCACACACAGCGCCCCCTTGTCCCGGGGCGCCGCCCACGGCGTCAGAAGTCCGGGTCGGCGTAGTGCGCCGGCGGCGGCAGGCCGGGGATGCGGTCGGCGAGGATACCGCCCATCGAGGGGCGCGACTTCACGCGGGCGTACCAGTCCTTGGCGCCCGGCGCGGACTCCCACGGCACGTCGCCCAGGTAGTCCACGCACGACAGCTGCGCCGCCGCGGCAATGTCGGCGTAGGAGAAGAAGGTGCCCGCCAGCCAGCTGCGCCGGTCGCACAGCCAGCCGATGTAGTCCAGGTGGTGACGGATGTTGGCGTGGCCCGCGCGGATGGCCTGGGAGTTGGGCTGGCCCAGGCGCATGAAGCGCTTGAGCAGCTTTTCGTCCACCAGGTTCGCCGTGACCTCGCGGTGGAACTTGGCGTCGAACCACAGCGCCAGCCGCCGCACCTCGGCGCGGTCCACGGGGTCGTGGCCGAGCAGGCTCTCCTGCGGATACACCTCTTCCAGGTACTCGGTGATGACCTCGGCCTCGGGGATGACGGTGCCGTCGGGTTCCACGAGCACCGGGATCTCGCCCGAGGGGTTGAGCCGCAGGAAGCCCTCGCGGCGCTCCCAGACGCGCTCCTGCTGGAGTTCGGCGTCCAGGCCCTTCTCGCGCAGGGCGACGCGCACGCGCCGCGACCCGCCGTGCAGGGGAAGATGGTAGAGAATCCGCATAGCCGGCAGGGTAAGGCGCGCACCGCGCGGTGAACAGGGCCATCAGGGCATGATGCGGTCAGGCTGAACCAGCCTGGGCTCTCAATCATGCCCGTGTACAAAAGATGCAGGGCACGATGAGGCTCGCGGCCTGATGCCGCGTCATCTCATCATGCCCTAACCGCCCGCGACCAGCCAGCCGAGCGCCAGCATCGCGGCCGTGAAGAGCGCGAGCGTGGCGTAGGTGGGCGTGACCGCCAGCCGCTCGCGCGCGTCGGGCAGCAGCTCGCGCGCCACCATCCACACCATCGCCCCGGCGGCGGCGCCCAGGCCAACCGGGAGCACGGGTTCGAACAGCGCGACGAAGAGGTAAGCCGGCACCGCCAGGATGGGCTGCGGCAGCGAGGAGAAGACGCTCCAGCCCGCCGCGACCACCACCGTGGCCCCGCGCGGCACCATGACCAGCGCGATCGCCAGCCCCTCGGGCACGTTGTGGACGGCGATGGCGGCGGTCATCAGAACGCCCAGGTCCTGCCCGCCGCCGAAGGAGACGCCGACGCCGATGCCCTCGGCGGCGGAGTGCAGCGTCATCACGCCCACGATCAGCAGCGCCTTGCGCGCGTCGGCCCCGCGCAGCACGCCCATCGAGGCCTCGTCGCTGTCGGGCAGGACGCGCCGACTGAAGAGCATGAAGAGCCCGCCGAGCACGACGCCGAGCAGCGTGCGCGCGAGGCCGTGGTCCAGTCCCTCGATGACGAGCTGGCCGCTCGCCCCGAGCATGAGCCCGGCCGCGGCGGCGTTGCCGACCCCCTCCCAGGTTCGCGAAAGGCTGGCCGTCGCCAGCAGCGGCAGCGCCCCCAGCCCGGTGGCCAGCGCGGTCACCAGCGCGGCGAGCGCCACGACCGTTACGCTCGTTTCCGCCACCTCGCCCCCGAACGGCCCGTGTGCACGTCCGTCCGGTTATGCCGTTCCCGCGCCCGCACGACAATGCGAGCGCCCGGTTTTCCCCGGCCTCGTGTCCGGCACGAAACGGCGGCAGGTTGCCGCCCCACACCCGACCGCCGGTGTCGTTGGCGGCATCACGCCGGAAGACAATAGGACAGTCCCCACCCCCTCTGACGGCGCGGGGCTTGATGCCCCGCGCCGCCTTCTCCCCCTCCCCATGGATGGGGAGGGGGAGATTGTGTGGGGGTGGGGACGCTCGAAGCCGAGGCCGGCTCGTGGCGTATTGAAGCGATGCCCCACCCATCCGGGCCCAACGCCGGTGTCCACCCCTGACCGGGTTAAGCTGCGATCAGCTTATTCGGCGGGGGTGGCGTGGGCGAGATCGGCTTCTTCCGCGCGCGTGACGGGGTGCTTGAGGTGGGGCACGATCTCCTTGGGCACGACCTGCCAGAACTTGCCGCGCTCCGTGGACCAGTCGAGCAGCAGGCGCTCGGTGAAGCGGGACTGTGTCTCGCGGTGGTGCTCCTTCACCAGATCGTGCAGCACGCCCTCCCAGTAGGCGGTTTCCACGGGCTGCCAGAACACCTGGTCCGGGTTCACGTGCTGCGGGAACGCGCCCTCGGGGTCGTAGACGAAGGCCATGCCGCCGGTCATGCCGGCGCCGAAGTTGTCGCCGACGGGCCCGAGCAGCACGGCGACGCCGCCGGTCATGTACTCGCAGCCGTTGGCGCCGCAGCCCTCGACCACCGCGACGGCATCGGAGTTGCGCACGCAGAAGCGCTCGCCCGCCTGGCCCGCGGCGAACAGCCGGCCGCCCGTGGCGCCGTAGAGCACCGTGTTGCCGATGATGCTGTTCTGCTCGCTGGCGAGCTTGCTGGCGGTCATGGGCCGGACGACGATCGTGCCGCCGGACAGGCCCTTGCCGACGTAGTCGTTGGCGTCGCCGAAGACCTCCAGCTTGAGGCCCTGCACGCCGAAGGCCCCCAGGGACTGCCCGGCCGAGCCGCGCAAGCGCACGGTAACGTGGCCGGGACGCAGGCCGTTTTCACCGAAACGCCGCACGATGTGCGAGGACATCCGCGTGCCGATGGCGCGCTGGGTGTTCCGGATCGTGTACTGGAGCTGCATCTTCTCGCCGTGGTGGAAGAGCGGCTCGGCGTCCTTGATCATCGTGGCGTCGAGCGTGTCGTCCACCTCGTTGCGGTGCTCCAGCATGCAGCGGGTGGGATAGCCGCCCGCGTCGGCGTGGGCGAGCAACGGGTTGAGGTCCAGGTCGTCCAGGTGCGCCGCGCCGCGCGAGACCTGGTGCAGCAGGCCCGTCTTGCCGACGATCTCGTTGAGCGAGCGCGCGCCCAGCGTGGCCAGGATCTCGCGCACCTCCTCCGCGACGAAGGAGAAGAGGTTCACCACGCGCTGCGGCGTTCCCATGAACTTCTCGCGCAACTTGTCGTCCTGGGTGCACACGCCCACGGGACAGGTGTTGGCGTGGCACTGGCGCACCATGATGCAGCCCATGGCGATCAGCGAGGCCGTGCCCACGCCGTACTCCTCGGCGCCCAGGATCGCGGCGGTGACGATGTCGCGTCCCGTCTTCAGGCCGCCGTCCACGCGCAGCTTCACGCGGTGGCGCAGGCGGTTGAGCGTGAGCACCTGGTGGACCTCGGACAGACCCATCTCCCACGGCACGCCGGCGTACTTGATCGAGGTCTGCGGGCTGGCGCCCGTGCCGCCGTTGTGGCCGGCGATCAGGATGACGTCCGCCTTGGCCTTGGCCACGCCCGCGGCGATCGTGCCGATGCCCGCGCGCGCCACCAGCTTCACGCAGACCTGGGCGTCCGGGTTGATCTGCTTCAGGTCGTAGATGAGCTGGGCCAGGTCCTCGATCGAGTAGATGTCGTGGTGCGGCGGCGGCGAGATCAGGCTGACGCCCGGCGTGGCGTGGCGGCGCTTGGCGATCATCTCCGTGACCTTGAAGGCCGGGAGCTGGCCGCCCTCGCCCGGCTTGGCGCCCTGGGCGATCTTGATCTCGATCTCGCGGCAGTGGTTCAGGTACTCGGCCGTGACGCCGAAGCGACCCGAGGCCGCCTGCTTGATGGCGCTGTTGGGGTTGTCGCCGTTCTCGTCCGGCTGGAAGTGCTCGGGGTTCTCGCCGCCCTCGCCGGAGTCCGACTTGGCGCCGATGGCGTTCATGGCGACGTTGAGCGTGCGGTGCGCCTCCGGCGAGAGCGCGCCCAGGGACATTCCCGGCGTGACGAAGCGTTTGCGGATGGCGGTGATGGATTCGACCTCGTCCAGCGGCGCCGGCGTGACGTGCTGGCGGTTGAAGTCCAGCAAATCGCGCAGGTTGATCGGCGGCAGCCCCTGGATGCCCTCCGAAAAGCGTTTGTAGGTGGAGTAGCTGTCGTTGGTGACCGCCGCCTGGAGGGTATGGATGAGCTGGCCCTCCCAGGCGTGGCGCTCGCCGTCCTTGCGCTTGCGGTACTTGTAGAAGCCGCCCACCGGCAGCGCCACGAAGTCCTGCGACCACGCGGTGTCGTGCAGCTGCAGCACCTTGCGCTGGATGCCCGTCAGCCCGATGCCGGAGATGCGCGAGGGCATGCCGGGGAAGAACTCGTCCACCAGCGTGCGCGACAGCCCCACGGCCTCGAAGTTGTAGCCGCCGCGGTAGGACGAGAGCACCGAGATGCCCAGCTTGGACATGATCTTGAGCAGCCCCTCGTCGACCGCCTTCTTGTAGCGCGTCAGGCAGTCCTCCAGCGAGAGGTCGCCGAAGAGCCCGCGGCGGTGCCGGTCCGCGATGGCTTCCTGGGCCAGGTAGGCGTTGACCGTGGTGGCGCCCACGCCGACGAGGCAGGCGACGTAGTGCACGTCCAGGCACTCCGCCGAGCGCACGTTGATGGAGACGTAGGTGCGCAGGTTCTGGCGCATGAGGTGCGTGTGCACCGCCCCGGCGGCGAGGATCATGGGCAGCGGCGCCGCGTCCGGGCCCATGTGCTCGTCGGTGAGGATGACGTGCTCACGCCCGGCGCGGACTGCGTCCTCGGCCTCCTGCTGCACCCGCATGATGGCCTGGCGCAGGGCGTGCTCGCTCGACTCCGCGGGGAAGGTGGCGTCGATCTCCACCGCCGTGTCGCCCATGTAGCGGCGCATGGCGGCGTAGCCCGCGTTGGTGATGACCGGGGAGTCGAGCTGCAGCAGGTCGCACTGCGACGGGCTTTCATCGAGGATGTTGCCCAGGTTGCCCAGGCGCGTGGTGAGGTTCATCACCGCGCGCTCGCGAAACGGGTCGATCGCCGGGTTGGTGACCTGGGCGAACATCTGGCGGAAGAAGTGGTGCACGCCGCGGTAGCGGTCGGACAGCACCGCCATGGGCGTGTCGTCGCCCATGGACCCCACGGCCTCCTTGCCGTCCTCGACCATGGGATGCAGGACCATCTCCAGGTCCTCCATGGACAGGCCGACGGTGTACTGGCGCCGGCGCAACTCCTCCTTGCCGTAGTGCACCGTCTCGCGCGTGCCGGAATCCAGCAGGTCGTCCAGGCGCGTGATGTTGCCGACCCACTCGCCCCAGGCGTTCTGGTCCGCTAGGCGCTCCTTGATCTCGGGGTCGTGGTAGAAGCGGCCGGACTCCAGGTCGACGGCGATCATGCCGCCGGGGCCGATCTTGCCCTTCTCCACGATGCGCTCTTCCTGCAGGCGGACCATGCCCGTCTCGGAGCCGACGAAGAGCAGATCGTCGTCCGTGCGCGTGTAGCGCAGCGGCCGCAGCCCGTTGCGGTCCATGCCCGCGATCAGCCAGCGCCCGCCGTAGGCGCACACCGCCGCCGGGCCGTCCCACGGCTCCATCACGGAGTTGGCGTAGAGGTAGAGGTCTTTGAGGCCCTGCGGCATGGCCTTCTCGGCCGACCAGGACTCGGGCATGAGCAGCGTCTTCGCCATGGGCAGCTCACGCCCGCCGCGCACCATCAATTCGAAGACCGCGTCGAGCGCCGCGGAGTCCGAGGAGCCGGCCTGCACGACGGGCTTGATGTCCTCGATGCGGCTGCCGAAGACCTCGGCGTCCAGGCGGCACTCGTGCGCCTTCATCCAGTTCACGTTGCCGCGCAGCGTGTTGATCTCGCCGTTGTGGCAGAGCACGCGGAAGGGCTGCGCCAGCGACCACGTGGGGAAGGTGTTGGTCGAGTAGCGCTGGTGGAAGATGGCGAAGCTGGACTCGAAGCGCTCGTCCAGCAGGTCCGGGTAGAAATCCGTCAGCTGCTCGGCCAGGAACATGCCCTTGTAGATGATGGAGCGGCACGACAGCGAGCAGCAGTAGAAGTCGGTGATGGACTCGGCCTGGATCGCCTTCTCGATGCGCCGGCGGATGATGTAGAGGTCCGCCTCCAGCCGCCACGTCGGCCGGCCGCGCGTGTTGGCGATCATGATCTGCTCGATCTCGGGGCGGGCGGCGTTCGCCTTCTCGCCGATGACGGTCGTGTCCACCGGCACCTGGCGCCAGCCGTAGATCGTGTAGCCGTACTTCAGGATCTCGCGCTCGACGATGACGCGGCAGCGCTCCTGGGAATCCAGGTCGGTGCGCGGCAGGAACATCATCCCCACCGCGATGCGCTGGTTGCCGGGCCGGTGGCCCGTCGCCTCGACGTGCTCGCGGAAGAAGGCCTGCGGGATCTCGACGTGAATGCCCGCGCCGTCGCCGGTCTTGCCGTCGGCGTCCACGGCGCCGCGGTGCCACACCGCCTTGAGCGCGTCGATGCCCGCCTGCACCACCTCGCGGCGCGGGTTGCCGTCGGTGGCGGCGACCATGCCGACGCCGCAGTTGTCGCGCTCGTCCGCGGGGCTGTAGAGGCCGGTGTCCGCCAGGTTCGCGGCCGCGCGCCGCCAGCCGTCGATCAAGGCCTGGCCGCTCTCGTGCTGCTCGCTCATCGCCGTCGTTCCCTTCCGGGGCGCCGCGCCGGGCGCCCGTGTGCGTCCCTCATCTCGTGCGCCGTCGTGCTCGTCCGTCCGCCTCACTCCGCGGCCATGGCCTCCGCGCCCGTGGTCTCGCGGGCGCGGGTCTGGATGTAGCCGTGGATCTCCTCGGCCACGTCGCGGCCGTCCCGGATCGCCCAGACCACCAGCGAGGCCCCGCGCGCGATGTCGCCGGCCGCGAACACCCCGTCGAGGTTGGTCATCATCGAGCGGAAGTCCACGTGCACCGTGCCGCGGCGCGTGGTCTTCAACTCGGGCGCGTTGAAGAGCGTCGGCAGGTCTTCGGGATCGAAGCCGAGCGCCTTGATGACGAGGTCGGCGGGCACGTCGTACTCCGAGCCCGAAACCACCTGCGGCGTCTGCCGGCCGCTGGCGTCCGGCACGCCCAGGTGCACGCGCTGCGCGCGCACGCTGTTGACGCTGTCGTCGCCCAGGAAGGCGTAGGGCGCGGCCTGCCAGACGAATTCCACGCCCTCTTCCTCGGCGTTGGCGACCTCGCGCTGCGAGCCGGGCATGTTCCGGCGATCGCGGCGGTAGAGGCAGCGCACCGACTTGGCGCCCTGGCGCACCGAGGTGCGCACGCAGTCCATGGCGGTGTCGCCGCCGCCGATGACGACGACGTTCTTGCCCTGCGCGTTGAGCGAGCCGTCCTCGAACCGCGGCACGGGATCGCCCAGATCGCGCCGGTTCTCGGTCGTGAGGAAGTCCAGCGCCTTCTGCACGCCGCCCAGCCCGACGCCCGGCACCTTCACGTCGCGCGCCTTGTAGACGCCCGTGGCGATGAGCACGGCGTCGTGCCAGGACCGCAGCTGCGCCAGCGTCGCGTCCTCGCCCACCTCGAAGTTGAGGTGGAAGTGCACGCCGGAGTCGTAGAGCAGCCGCGCCCGGCGCTCGACGACGTACTTCTCCAGCTTGAAGTTGGGGATGCCGTAGATCATCAGGCCGCCGACGCGGTCGTAGCGGTCGTAGACGTGGACCTGATAGCCCTTGCGGCGCAGCTGCTCGGCCGCGGCCATGCCCGCCGGACCCGCGCCGATGATGCCCACGCTCTCGTCGCGCTCGCGCGGCGGCTTCGCCGGCTTGACCCAGTCGTTATCCCACGCGGTCTCGGTAATGTAGGTCTCCACCGCGCCGATCGTGACCGTGCCGTGGCCCGACTGCTCGATGACGCAGTTGCCCTCGCACAGCCGGTCCTGCGGGCAGATGCGGCCGCACACCTCGGGCATGTTGTTGGTGGAGGCGGCCATCTCGTAGGCCTCCTCCATCCGCCCCTCGGCGGTGAGCATCAGCCAGTCCGGGATGTTGTTGTGCAGCGGGCAGTGCACCTGACAGAAGGGCACGCCGCATTGCGAGCAGCGGCCCGCCTGTTCGCGCCCGTGATCCGGGTCGAAGACGCCGTAGATCTCGTTGAAATCCTCGCGCCGCTGCTCGGCCGGGCGCTTTTCCGGCATCTGCTTGGGAATGTCGACGAACTTGAGCGTCTGCCGCGCCATCGTGGGTCCCGCTGCTCGTGGTTCCGGCCTGGTTCGGCGTGGGCGCACAGCGGCCGGCCGCGTGGTCCGGCCCGACCGTCGGTGGCGCGCCCGCGCACGACCCGCTCGTCGAGCCGCGTTGGATCCGTTCAGCACGGGTCCGAGAACCGCGGACGCGTCCGGGCCGCTGCCGGCGCGGCCCCAATCGGGCCGCGACCGCCGTCGCCCGATGCGCGCGCACCTCCCCGTTCGCGCGCGCTGCACGCCTGCCGAGGTCGTGATATAACGTGGGTTCGCGCAGCGAACCACCCGGAAACCGACAGATACGTCAACCATCTTGTCCTGTCTCTGCGCGCCCTTGGCGGCGACAGGTGTTTTCGACATGCCGGTTGCGCGGCGCCGCCGTGCTATTACGTCAACATTGCTGACAAACTCCGCCGCCGGGGCATGCCGTCGCAGCCCATGACCGACGGGCGGGCAACGCGCTATATCGGATCGGCGTTGTTCGTTCGCCGCAACAGAGGTTTACCGTGCCGCTGCTTCCCCTCGCCATCCTCGCCCTGGTCCAGGGCATTACCGAGTTTCTGCCCATCTCCTCTTCCGGCCACTTGATCCTGGTGTGGCAGGGGCTGGACACGGCCGGCCTGCCCGTGCCCGCGGAGGGCGGCCAGAACCGCCTCGTGCTCGACGTGGCGGTGCACGTGGGCACGCTGGTGGCGGTGTGCGGCTACTTCCGGCGCGATATCGCCGGCATGATCCGGGGGGCGGTGCGCTGGCTGGGCGGCGAGCGCGACGCCGGCGCGCGGCTGGCGATCAACGTCGTGATCGCCACGCTGCCCGTCGTGGCCGTGGGCATGAGCGCGCGCGAGATGGTGGCGGACCACCTGCGCAGCGTGGAGCTTGTGGCCTGGACGACGCTGTTGTTCGGGATCGCGCTCTACGCCGCCGACAAGGCGGGCGGCCTGCGCCGCAAGCTGGACGAGATGGACGTGCCCGACGCCCTGATCGTCGGGATGCTGCAGATCCTGGCGATCATGCCGGGCACCAGCCGCGCCGGCATCACGGCGACCGCCGGGCGCATGCTTGGCTACAGCCGGCAGGAGGCCGCGCGCTTCGCCCTGCTGCTGGGGATTCCCACGATCGCGGGCGCCGGCGTCATGGCGGGCCTGGATCTGGCGGGCAGCGACGCCGCCGCGCTGCGCGTGGACGCCCTGGTGGCCGCGGTGCTGGCCTGCGGCGCGGCGTGGCTGACCATCGCGCTGTTGATGCGCTGGCTGCAGCGCCAGACCTTCACACCCTTCGTCGTCTACCGCCTCGCGCTGGGGCTGGCACTGCTCGGCTACGTGTATCTGTAGAAAGCCCGGCGGCGCGGCGCATCAGAATTTGCCTTGCAGGCGCAGCAGCCCGGCGTGAATGGTGCCGCCGCCCGCCCCGTCGGCATGCGCGTTGACGTAGCTCGCCGTCACACGTGCATGCGGGTTGGCGAACCAGGTCAAGGCGAGGCTGAACGTCCGCCCGTCGCCGCGGCCCACGCCGTCGTCGCGCAGGTCCAGGGTGCTCACGCGCGCGGCCACTTCCCACGCCCCCGTGCCGCCCGCCGTCGGGCCGACGGGCGCCGCCGCCCTGGGCCGGCCCAGCATGCCCCGGCGCATCTGCCCCTTGGCATGCACGTAGGGCCGCGTCTCGCCCGTGAGCAGCCACGCCGCCTGCACGTACCCGCCGCGAAAGACCGCGTCGGCGCCCGCCCGGTCCACGGCGACGAGGTGGTATTCGCCCTGCACCGAGACCGGTCCGCGCGTGCCCGCGAGTTCCAGGTTGCCGCGCGTGAACCCCGTGGTTCCCGGCATCGGCCCGCTCGCCACCAGCGGCTCGCGCGCCAGCAGGGTCTCCGGCGGAAAACCGAACGCCGCGCGTCCGTCGGCATCGGTGTGGTTCACCGCGCCGCCCAGGTGGAGCGTGGTGCGGGCCCGGCGGATGGGCGTGTAGGTGGCGCGCGCGCCCACGAGCGGGGTGTCGAACTCCACGCCGTCGTTCAGGTTGCTGCCGAAGACGCCGGCCTGGGCCTGCCACAGCTCCCCCGCGACATTGGCGCTGACGCCGACGCGGCGCCGGGGGCTCAGCCCGAACGGCAGGCCGCGTTCGGGGAACATCAGGTGCGGCAACTCCTGCTGGAACTGCATGCTGAAGGGCGGCTTCTGGTTGCCCGCCGCCAGCAGCACGCCGCCCACATCCAACGTGGCGAACACATTCTTCCAGGGCGTGTCCTCGGCGGCCGGGTCATAGGCCGCTTCCAGGCCCAGATGCGGGCCGTGGGACGCGCGCACGCCGATCAGCGCGCGACGCACCTCGCCGTCGTCGCGATCCGGCGTCCCCGCGCCCGTGAACGCGCCCGCGTCGAGCGCGACGAGGCCGTAGGGCGCCACCGACGGCCAGCCCGCCCTATCGCCGCCATCATCGGTCTGCTGCGCGGACGCACCGCTGACGCCCGCGAGGCCCGCCACTACCAGGCACGCGGCGAGGCGCGTTCGACCCACCTGCATGTGTCCCCACGCAATATCCGGGAAATCGAGTCCGGGATGGTCTGTCGCGGCCGGGCGTTACACCCAATCCGGGCGCGCAAATCAACCGTTTCCGGGGTGCGGTTTTACACGCACGCGACGCGGCGGTGGCAATCCGTCCAAAGCTGAGACGGCGCCCGCCGACCTTTGCGAGGTCCAACAGACTGTCGCTGGTCGATGGAAACTTGATCGGCCATGGCGGTGTGCAGGACGCGATGACGCCGGACACCCTGGATGTCGAGGCCGATCACAGTGTGCCCTGTCCACCGGGGGTCGCGGTGGTCGCGGCTGACCATCGCGCTGTTGATGCGCTGGCTTTACCGCCGGCCCTGCACGCCCTTCGCCGCAGACCGCGCGGCGCTGGGACTGGCGCTGCTTGGGTGCGTATCTCTGTGACGTCGGACGGCGGTCACAGCCTTCTCCGTCAGGAGGACAGGCGAGCTTTGCTCGCCTCGCGCGCCCCAGGCGCGCCAGGTCGATGAAGGGCCGGCTTCATCGGGATGAGACGATGGCGGCGCCAGCATGACAAGCCGTGAAGACGGTTGTCGCAAAGGCTGGCGTCACGCACACGCCAAGCTCACCGGCCGACATCGCACCCCAAACCGGCACAGCCTCACCCCGCCGCGCCATGCGGCGCGGCGACCCTCTCCCGGCGGGAGAGGGTTCGGGGCCGCCCTCCATAAACACGCAGAAGCGCGCTACAACAGCGATCCCTGCCCGCCGGGGTTTGCGGTGGTCTTGGCGGCGCGGCGTTTGGCCGGCTTCGCGGCCCCGCCCGTTTGCGATTTCCCGGCTGTTTCGCCGTCCGCGACGGCGGGCCGGCGGCCGTCGGCGAATTCGATGTCCAGGCGCTGGCCGGCGGTGACCTGCGCCGCGCGGGTAAGCACCTCGTCGCCCTCGCCGCGCACCACCGCAAAGCCGCGGTTCAGCGCGCGCTGATACGAATAGCTTTCCAGCAGCCGCCCCAGCTCGGCGACCCGGCGGCGCGCGTCCTCGTGCGTGCGCGCGATCCCGGCGGGCAGACGGCGGCCCGCGTCCAGGCGCAGCAGGCGTTCCTGGCGGCGCTCCAGCTCGCGCGCCCCGGCCTGGGACAGATCGCTGGCCGCTGCGTCCAACCGTTCGCGGGCGAGGCGCACCTGCTGGCGCGGATGCGGCAGGCGCCCGCCCAGGCCCGCCACGCGGTCCCGTTCCTGGCGCAGGTAGCGCCCCACGGCGAGCGTCAGCCGCGCGCCCGCGTCGTCGACGCGCTGGGCCTTGTCCTCCACCAGCCGGCGCGGATCGGGCAGCCCGCGCGCCAGCCCCTCCAGGCGCGTGCGCCGATCCGTCAGCCCGCGCCATGCGGCCGCGCGCAGCCGCCCCGAGAGGTCGCCGACGAGCGCGGTCAGCTCGCTCTTCACCGGCACCGCGATCTCGGCGGCGGCGGAGGGCGTGGGCGCGCGCCGGTCGGCGGCGTGGTCGATGAGCGTGGTGTCGGTTTCGTGGCCCACCGCCGAGATCAGCGGGATCTCGGAGGCGGCGGCGGCGCGCACCACGGCTTCCTCGTTGAAGGGCCAGAGGTCCTCCAGGCTGCCGCCGCCGCGCGCGACCACCAGCACGTCGGGCCGGGGCACGGCGCCGTCGCGCGGCAGCGCGTTGAAGCCCTCGATGGCGGCGGCGACCTGGCCGGCGGCCTGCTCGCCCTGCACGGCCACGGGCCACACCAGCACGCGGCGCGGGAAGCGCTCGGCCAAACGGTGCAGGATGTCGCGGATGACCGCCCCCGTGGGCGAGGTGACGACGCCCACGACCTCCGGCAGGTAGGGCAGCTCGCGCTTGCGCTCGGCGGCGAACAGCCCCTCGGCCGCGAGCTTCTTGCGGCGCTCCTCCAGCAGCTTGAGCAGCGCGCCCTCGCCCGCCAGCTCCAGCGATTCGACGATGATCTGGTAGGTGGACTTGCCGGCGTAGGTGGTCAGGCGGCCGGTGGCGACCACCTCCAACCCGTCCTCGGGCGTGATCGAGAGGGTGCGCCGCATGCCGCGGAAGGTCACGGCGTCCAGCACGGCGTTCTCGTCCTTCAGCCGGTAGTAGCAGTGGCCGGAGGACGGGAAGCTCGGCCGCGAGATCTCGCCGCGGATGCGCACGCGCCCGAACGCCCCCTCGACCGTGCGCTTCACGGCCTGGGACACCTCGGTGACGGTGTAGAAGGGCACGTTGTCGCCGCTTCCGCCGGGGTCGTCCGCCCGGCTTCGGGGGGCGCGCGGTTCTTCGCTCATGGCCTTGGGTATGCTAGACACCGCCGCCACACACAATCCGTCCCCACGACAGGCACACGGCGAGGTCCTTCATGCGCGTGCTGGTGATCGGCGGCGGCGGGCGCGAACACGCGCTCTGCTGGGCGCTGGCGGCGTCCCCGCTGACCACGGAACTCTACTGCGCCCCCGGCAACGCCGGGATCGCGCGCGAGGCGGTCCGCGTCGACTTCAAGGCCGACGACATCGACGCTGCCGTGCACTTCGCGCGCCAGCAGCGCATCGACCTGGCCGTGATCGGGCCGGAGGCGCCCCTGGTCGCCGGCATGACGGACGCTCTCCAGAAGCTCGGGGTGAAGGTCTTCGGCCCGACGCAAGAGGCGGCGCGCCTGGAAGGCTCCAAGGGCTTCATGAAGGATCTGTGCGCGCGCCACGGGATTCCGACGGGCGCCTACCGGCGGTTCACCGATTCCCAGGCGGCGCGCGCCTATGTGCGCGAGCTGGGCGTGCCGCTGGTGGTGAAGGCGGATGGCCTCGCCTCGGGCAAGGGCGTGACGGTGTGCAACAACCACGCGGACGCGGACGAGGCCATCGACGCCCTGCTGGACGAGGGCATCCTCGGCGAGGCGGGAAGCGAAATCGTGATCGAGGAAGCGCTCTCGGGCCACGAGGTTTCCGCCATGGCGCTGGTGGACGGCGAAACGGCGCTCATGCTGCCGAGCGCGCTGGATTACAAGCGCGCGCACGACGGTGACGACGGCCCCAACACCGGCGGCATGGGCGCGATCTCGCCCAACCCCTGGCTGGACGAGGCGACCGAGGAGCGCATCCGCCGCGAAATCATCCAGCCCACGGTCGACGCCATGAAGGCCGAGGGCCGGCCCTTCGTGGGGCTGCTCTACGCCGGCGTCATGCTCACCGACGACGGCCCGCAGGTGCTGGAGTTCAACGTCCGCTTCGGCGACCCCGAAGCGCAGGTGCTGATGATGCGGCTGATGTCGGACCTGCTGCCCGCGCTGGTGGCGGCGTGCGACGGCGTGCTCTCCACCTTCGACCTGCGCTGGTTCACGGAAACCGCGATCACCGTCGTCATGGCGGCCCAGGGCTATCCCTGGCGCTACAAGAAGGGGGAGGCGATCGCGGGCCTGCAAAGCCTTTCCGGCGATCAGGACGTCATGGTCTTCCACTCGGGCACCGCCGTTGGCGAGGACGGCCACACGGTCAGCGCCGGCGGGCGCGTGCTCTCCGTCACGGCGCTCGGCAACTCCGTCAGCGAGGCGCGCTCACGCGTCTACAGCGCCATCGAGCAGATCGACTGGCCGGGCGGCTTCTACCGCCGCGACATCGGCAGCGAGGCCGTGGCGCCCCAGCCGATGCGCTCCGCGGACTGATCCCCGCAAGCGCCGTTTGCCCGCCGGGGTCGACCGGCAGCGCAATGGCCGGGCCCGGCCGCCCCGTGGCAACCTTTCAGCCGTAACGCGGAAACCATCGGCCGACCCCATCCCTGCCCACGGGATGGGGACGCCGGGCCTGGGGGTTCGGTGTGAGCACGAGGGACGGCGACCGGCGGTTCACCCGCCGCCTGCTGCTGGCGATCGGCACGGTGGCGCTGGCGCTGGTGGTGCTGGCGTTGCTGTGGCGCATCCTGCAGGTGCTGCTGCTGCTCTTCGCCGCCATCCTGGCCGGGATCTTCTTCGACGGCCTCGCCCGCCTGGGCCAGCGCTACGCGCGCCTGCCGCGCTTGTTGGCGCTGCCGCTCGCCTTCCTCGTCGTGGTCCTGCTGCTGGCCGGATTCGGCCAGGCCGTGGGTTCCCAGCTCGTCACGCAGACCGCGCAGCTCGCCGACACCCTGCCGAAAGCCGCGGACATGCTGCGCGAGCGCCTGAGCTCGCCGCCGCTGGCCCAGTTCGTCGGCGACGGCTGGCTGCGCGACCTGCTGCCCACGCCGGGCCAGCTGCTCGACCAGATCACGGGCATCTTTTCCGTCACCATCGGCATCGTGGTAACGCCGGCGCTGGTCGTGATCATCGCCGTCTACCTGGCGATCGAACCGGAGCTGTACATCGAGGGCCTGGCGCGGATGGTGCCGCCGCGCCGGCGGGCGCGCGGGCGCGAGGTGATGCGGGCGGTCGCGCACGCGCTGCGGTGGTGGCTCGTCGGGCGCGTGGTTTCCATGCTGGCGGTGGGCGTGCTCACCGCGATGGCGCTGGCGATCGCCGGGATTCCCGCGGCCCTGGCGCTGGGGGTGCTGGCGGGAATGCTGTCGTTCGTGCCCTACATCGGGCCCATCGCGTCCGTGGTCCCTGCCCTGTTGGCGACCATCCCGGGCTGGCCCTGGCAGCCGCTCTGGGTGGTGGTGATCTACAGCGGCGTCCAGTTTTTGGAGGGCAACTTCATCACGCCGCTGGTGCAAAAGCGGGCCGTCGCCATGCCGCCGGTGGTGCTGCTGACCGCCCAGATCGCCTTCGGACTGCTGTTCGGGCTGATGGGCGTGTTCCTGGCCACGCCGCTGGCCGTCGCCGCGATGGTCCTGGTGCAGACGCTCTACATCCAGGACACGCTCGGGGAATCCATCCGCGTGCTGGGCGAACACCCAAGCCGCAGCGGCTGACCGGACGTCACCCCCGCCGCTCGCGGAAGAAGGCTTGCAACAGCGCCCGGCAGGCGGTTTCCGCCACGCCGCCGACAACCTCGGGCCGGTGGTGGCAGGTGGGGCGCTCGAAGACGCGCGCGCCGTGCTCCACGCCCCCGCCCTTGGGATCGTAGGCGCCGAACACCAGCCGCCGGAGGCGCGCCAGCGCGATGGCGCCCGCGCACATCGCGCAGGGCTCCAGGGTGACGTAGAGGTCGCAGCCGGCCAGGCGCGTGCCGCCGACGGCCGCCGTGGCGCGGCGGATCGCCAACAGCTCGGCATGCGCGGTGGGATCGCCCGTGGCCTCCACGCGGTTGTGCGCGCGCGCCAGCACCGCGCCGGTGGCGGCTTCGACCAGCACCGCGCCCACGGGCACCTCACCCGCCTCGGCCGCCGCGGCGGCCTCGTCGAGGGCGAAGCGCATGGGCCGATTGGGATCGGCGGGTTGCGTCACGTCATGCGCTCCAGCATGTGAATGGGGTACGGTTCGCCCGGCGGCTGCCGCGGGTCAAGGCGGCGGGGCCGCACCCGGCGACACAAAGGAGGCGGTGATGCTGCAGAACGTGGACCTGGAGACGGTCTGCTGGCTCGTGGTCAAGATCCGCGAGTTCGAGGTCGAGGACGCCCTGCCGGAAACCGGCGAGGACGACGACACCGTCTCGCCCGACACCGTGAGCCCCGACGAGATGGACATCGAGACGGGCTACCTCCAGCGCGTGCGCGAGGATCCGCTCTACACGGACTGCAAGCGCGTCATCGACGACCTGAACGAGGACGCGCAGATCGAACTGACGGCGCTGGCGTGGCTGGGCCGCGGCGACTACGACAGCATCACCGAGTGGGGCGAGGCCAAGCGCCGCGCCGGCGAGCGCCACATCGAGGCGACGACGGCCGACTACCTGCTCGGCATGCCGTTGCTGGCCGACCACCTGGAAGCGGGCCTGGAAGAGATCGGCCTGACGTGCGAGGGGACGGAGGCCTTCTCCGTCTGATGGCGCGCGCGCCGGTCATCGGGCTCACGCTCGACAGCGAGGACGGCGGCCACGCGGCGTGGTCGCGCTACCCGTGGTACGCGCTGCGGCGGAACTACTGCGACGCCGTCGCGGCGGCGGGCGGGCTCGCCGTGGCGCTGCCGCACGCCCCTGAGCACGCCGAGGGCTACCTGGACGCGCTGGACGGCCTGATCGTCACGGGCGGCGCGTTCGACGTGGACCCCGCGCTCTTCGGCGCCGAGGCGCGCCACGCCAGCGTCACCACCAAGCAGGGCCGCACCGAGGCGGAGCTGGCGCTGCTGCGCGGGGCGCTGGCGCGCGACCTGCCCGTGCTGGGGATCTGCGGCGGGCAGCAACTCTTAACGGTGGTGATGGGCGGCACGCTCATCCAGCACATCCCCGACGAGGTGCCGGCGGCGCTGGCGCACGAGCAGCCCAACCCGCGCAACGAACCCGGCCACGAGGTGACGCTCGTGCCGGACACCCTGCTCCACCGCATCTGCGGTACGGACACCATGGCGGTGAACTCGGCCCACCATCAGGCCGCCGCGACGGTGGGCGACGGCACGGTGGTCAACGCCCGCGCGGGCGACGGCGTGATCGAGGGCATCGAGCACCCCGGCCACCGCTTCTGCCTGGGCGTGGAGTGGCACCCCGAGTTCCACATCGACCGGGGCGACGCGCGGATCTTCGAGGCCTTCGTGGACGCGGCGCGATGAGCGACCCGACCGAGGACACCCCCGATCCCGCCGGCCGAACCGGCGAGCGCGTGGCCAAGCTGATCGCGCGCACCGGTGTGTGCTCGCGCCGCGCGGCGGAGCGACTGGTGGCCGAGGGGCGCGTCACCCTGGACGGCGAGCCGATCACGGACCCCGCGACGCGCGTGGACGATCCCGCACGCCTCGCCGCCGACGGCGTGACGCTGCCGGCGCAGCCGCCCACGCGCCTGTTCCGCTACCACAAGCCGCGCGGGCGCGTGGTGGCGGCGCACGACCCCCACGGCCGGCCCACGATCTACGACGACCTGCCGGCGGAGATGCCGCGCGTCATGCCCGTGGGGCGGCTCGACGTGGCGAGCGAGGGGCTGCTGCTGCTCACCAACGACGGTGAGCTGAAGCGCCGCCTGGAGCATCCCGAGACCGGCTGGACGCGGCGCTACCGCGCGCGCGTGCACGGCACCGTGGACGAAAAGGCGCTGGCTTCCCTCGAAAACGGGATCACGATCGACGGCGTGACCTACGGCGCCATCCGCGCCACCTTCGACCGGCGCACGGGCGCCAACGCGTGGCTCTCGGTCTCCCTGCGGGAAGGCAAGAACCGCGAGGTGCGGCGCGTGCTGGACCACCTGGGCATGCGGGTGAACCGCCTGATGCGGGTGGCCTACGGTCCCTTCCAGCTCGGCCAGCTCAAGAAGGGCCACGCCAGCGAGGTGGCGCCCAAGGTGCTGCGCGAACAGCTCGGCATCGACGCCCCCGGCGAGCGCCCCACGGGGCGCGCCAAGGCCAAACCGAAAAAGCGGAAACCGCGTGATGCGCATCGTCGGCGGACGGCATAAGGGTCGGCCCATCCGCGCGCCCGAGGGCGAGGGCGTGCGGCCCACGCGCGGGCTGCCGCGCGAATCGCTGTTCAACATCCTCACCCACGGCCGCTTCGCCGCGGACGGCAATCCCCTGGCGGACGCCCGCGTGCTCGACGCCTTCGCGGGCAGCGGCGCCAACGGGCTGGAGGCGCTGTCGCGCGGCGCGGCCGAGGCGATCTTCATCGAAACCCAGGCCGCGGCGGTCTCGGCGCTGCGCCAGAACCTCCAGACGCTGGGCGAGCAGGCCAACGCCACGATCGTCCAGGCCGATGTGCTGCACCCGCCGCGCGCCACACGCGCCTGCCACGTCGCCGTGCTCGACCCGCCCTACGGCCAGGGGCTCGGCCCGCCGGCGCTGCGCGCGCTGGCGGAACAGGGCTGGCTCGCCGAGAGCGCGCTGGTCGCCGTCGAACTGCTCAAGACCGAGGACCTGACCCCGCCGGCGGGCTTCGAGGAGTTGGACACCCGCACCTACGGCAAGTCCAAGATCGTCTTCCTGAGCTACGCGGCGTCCGGCGCGTGACGTTGCAAAGCCCGTCCTCCCCGATTCGCGCATAACGGGTATACATCGCTCGTGGATTAACCTGACGTAAACGCGTCTCGCGTGCACTGCTCCGCATAAACACACCAACCAAGGAGCAGGGACCGCGATGACCACGTCCGACGACCGTTCGCACGCCGGCGGCAACGCGCCGACCGGCGACACCACGCCCTACGGGCCCGGCCGCCTGCCGTGGAAGGATTCCATCCCGGCCATGGCGCAGACCGACGGGGGCTACCTCGTCTCCCCGCCGCAGGCCGATCCGGTCGAGGTCTACCGCGACGCCAAGGTGCCGGAGGTGCAGCAGCGCCTGCTGCAGGTGCCGCCGACGGCGCTTTCGGACCGCGACCGCGAGACCGCGCTGGACGCCGTGCGCGCCTACGAGCAGCGCGAGAACGACACCTTCCTCGGCTATCAGGTGGAAACGCGCCTGCAGGACAACGGCTACGAGGATCTCAAGTTCTTTCTCAACCAGCACTTGAACAACGTCGGCGACCCCTTCGTCGCCGGCAACCTCGGCATGAACACCAAGTTCGTCGAGCGCATGGTGCTGGACTACTACGCCTCGCTGTGGAACGCGAACTGGCCCTGCTACTTCTACCAGGAGTCCCAGGAAAAGCCCGGCAACCCCGACAGCTATTGGGGCTACGTGCTCACGATGGGCTCCACCGAGGGCAACCTGGACGCCGTGCTCCAGGGGCGCGACTACCTGGCCGGCAAGCCGCTCTACCTCTCCTTCGAGCAGGCCCAGCACGACGATCCGAGCGACGCCGTCACGACCGAGACGAGCCCCAACGCCTTCTCGCCGGTCGCGGTGTTTTCCTCGGAAAGCCACTATTCGGTCGTCAAGGCCGTCCACGCCATGGCCGTGCCGACGATCGCGGAGATCGGCAACGACAAGTACCCCGGCCAGTGCCCCATCACGGCCGACGGCCACTGGCCCAAGAGCGTGCCCACCAACCCGCCGACCGAGGACTACCCGATCGGCAACGGCGAGATCGACATCGACAAGCTGGAAAAGGTCGTCGACTTCCTCGCGGGCAAGGGCCACCCGATCCTGCTGGTGCTGAACTACGGCACGACCTTCAAGGGCGCTTACGATCACGTGGAGGAGGTGGGCCGGCGCATCCTGCCGATCCTGCGCCAGCACGGGCTGGATTCGCGCGTTGTCTGCAACGACTTCACCGTGCACGAGAACGGCAAGACCCATCAGCGCCGGGTTTGCCACTGGCGCACGGGCTACTGGATCCACGTCGACGCCGCGCTCGGCGGCTCCTACATGCCCTTCCTCGAGATGGCCCACAACGCCGGCGACTTTCACAGCAAGGGCCCGGCCTTCGACTTCCGCCTCCCGTTCGTACAGTCGGTGGTGATGAGCGGACACAAGTGGCCGGGCGCCCCCTGGCCCACCGGCATCTACATGACCAAGCGCAAGCTGCTCATCCACCCGCCCGACCACCCCGAATACATCGGCTCGCCGGACACCACCTACGCCGGCTCGCGCAACGGCTTCTCGGCGCTGATCATGTGGTATTTCACGGCCACCCAGTCGTATGCCGAGCAGGCGCGCAAGGCCGTGCGCTGCCAGGAAGTGGCGGAATACGCCGAAAAGCGCTTCCGGCAACTGGAACACGAGCTAGGCATGAACCTCTACGTCCAACGCTCGCCGCTGTCGGTCTGCGTGCTCTTCCGCGAACCCGACCCGCAGATCGTCTTCGACTACTCGCTGTCGACCAAGACCGTGCCGGTGCCCGGTAAATCCGGCGAATTCCGCAAGTACGGCCACTTCTTCACGATGAACGACGTGAACGAAACGCTGGTGGACTCCCTGGTGGAACGCCTGCGCCAGCCGGGTGCCTTTCCGAGCGCGGAAACCGTGGGTCCCGGCGAGGCCTACGACCACAGCTTCTAGCGCGCCGCCCGGGGCGAGCGGGTGTGCGGCCCGCCCCGCTCGCGGGCGGTGGTGGCGCGACGGGCCGGATTGGGCCGGCTCGTCGCGCCGTCTGTAGCGGTCCATGCCAAGGCAGCGCGTTTTCCTGAAACGAGACAACACGCACCGCGTGTTTTACCAGGATTCAAAAGTCGCTTCTCGCGAGCCTTTACGTGGACCAAAGCGCGCTGAACGTGTATAACCGGACCCGGTTAAAATTCGTCCCGAAGATGTCCAAGCGAGGGGACGAGGCCGCACCACGGTTGGGGGGAGAACGATGAAACGCATCCACAAGACGGCCGTCGCGATCGGGGTGGGCGTCGCGCTGGGGAGCGCGCCGCTGACCGCGCAGGCGCTGGAGCCCAAGGACCTGGTCGACGTTCGCGACCACGCGCTCGAGGTCTTGGCGAACAACGACCTGCAAGCGGCGATCGACAAGCTCGGCCGGCCCGATTCCAAGGCCCTCGATCTCGAGGGACCGGGCCTCCACACCTGGGCATTCAAGAACCAGGGCGTGATCCTCTGGGACCATTCCGGTCAGGCCCAAGAGGGCATGGACATCTCCGACCTGCAGGGGATGAGCGGGCTCAAGGTCATCGCCGACGTCAAGGAGCACGTGAAAAACGGCGACGACCTCGTGAAGTGGGCCGACGAACTCCCCCATCCCGAGACCGGGCAGGTCGAGACGTCCTACGTGTCCTGCGACACCTTCGCGCCCAAGAAGTACGTCTGCGCCATGGCCTGGGTCGAGAAATAAAAAACGCCATCTAACGGATGCCGCCCGGCCGGGCCGGCGGCCCGCCGGGCGGTCACACCGCCGGGGAGGCTCGCCATGTTCAGCAAGTTGCGCATCGGCGCCAAGGTGGTCGCCGCGCCCGCCATCATGGCGGCGCTTTTCGCCGTGTTCGCGCTGCTCGCCGTGCGCGCGGCGGACTCCAACGTCGTCGCGATGAAGCAATTCCAGACCATCGCCTTCGACCGGATCGATCTGGTCAACCGCATGGTGACCTCCGGCGAAAAGCTGAAGGGCGCGCTGTACCAGACGACGAGCTTCGGTCTCATGGGGGCCGAAAAGCCGCTCAAGCGGTCGCTGAAGAACGTCAACGCGACGAAGACGGACTTCCAGGAGACCGTGCAGCGCTTGCGCGGCATGGACATGACCGGCGAGCAACGTACGATCCTGGAAGAAACGAAGAAGCCGCTGAATTCCTTCTTCCAGAACGTGAACAACGCGGTGGAGCGCGTGCGCAGCAACCCGAGCTTCGGGGCGCAGTACACCAAGAGCGCGGCGGCCTCGTTCGAGGAGGTGCTGCAATCCCTGCGGCGCTTCCGCAAGCTGGAGCTTCAGCGCGGCAGCGAGCGCGCCACCGCCGCGATTGGCGGCGCCGAAACCCAGCGCACCCTGATGATGACGGCCCCGCCGCTACTGCTGCTCGTGGGCGTGCTGGCGAGCTGGCTGGTGGGCAGGACGATTTCGCGGCCGGTTGTGCGCATGACCTCGATCATGCAGCAGTTCTCGGAGGGTGACCTGAGTGCCGAGGTGCCCGCGCGCGAACGCGGCGACGAACTCGGCCGCATGGCCGCCGCGCTGGATGTGTTCCGCGACAGCCTGGCGGAGAACCAGCGCCGCCGCGAGGCGGAAGCCCAGCGCGAACGCGAAATGGCCGAGCAGCGCCGGGAAACCCGGCGCAAGCTGGCCGACAGCTTCGAGCACGAAGTGCGCGGCCTCATCGACCGCGTCGCTTCCGCCTCCAGCCAACTCACCCAAACCGCCGGGACGATGTCGCACAACTCCGAGCGCGCCGAGCGCAACGCGGGTTCTGTCGCCGAATCGGCCGACGAGGCCTCGAAGAGCGTACGCTCCGTGGCCTCGGCGGCGCAGGAGTTGTCCACAAGTCTCAACGAAGTGGGTCAGCACATCTCGCGCTCGTCGGAGGTGGCCAACCAGGCCAGCGAACGCGCCCAGCACACCTCGCAGACGATGGACCGGCTCAACCAGTCGGCCAACAAGATCGGCGAGGCCGTGACCCTGATCAACGAGATCGCGGAGAAGACCAACCTGCTGGCCTTGAACGCCACGATCGAAGCGGCGCGCGCCGGCGAGGCCGGCAAGGGCTTCGCCGTGGTGGCCGACGAGGTGAAGTCGCTCGCCAAGCAAACCGGCAACGCCACGCAGGAGGTCCAGACCTACGTGGAGGAAATCCAGTCGGCGACCGGCGAGGCCGTCTCGGCGATCGGCGACATCTCCAATGTAATCAGCGAAATCAACGAGATCGCGACGACCATGTCGTCATCGGTAGAGGAGCAGATCGCTTCCGCCAGCGAGATTTCGCAGAACATCTCCACGGCGGCCGAAAACGCGGAGCGGGTCGCGGAAAACATCGCGGAAGTGCGCCAGATCGCGCGCACGACCGGCGAGAACGCCGGCGAGGTGCAGCAGGCCGCGGAGCAAATGGCCGGGGACATCGACCACCTGACCCAGCAGGTGGACCGCTTCGTCGCCGGCATCCGCGAGGGTGGCGAAAGCGAGGCCGCGGCCTGACCATCCGCGCCGTCACCCACGTCCCGGCGAAAGGGCCCGGAGCGCGACGCGTCCCATTCATGACGCACGGATCGCACCGAGACCGAAGGTGAGAGACCCATTCACCTCGACGTTACGCCGGTGTCG
>NZ_FNCE01000015.1:35000-37680 GCF_900100655.1 Limimonas halophila | reverse complement strand
CAAACGCACCAAGCCCTTAGCCAGGGGGCTAAGGGCTTGGTGGCGATGGTTGCGGGGGTGGGATTTGAACCCACGACCTTCAGGTTATGAGCCTGACGAGCTACCTGGCTGCTCCACCCCGCGGCAGGGATGGTGGGGTGGATCGGGACGGAGGTGGATATGGCGGGCGTGGCGTGCGCTTACAAGACCTGGCGGCGACCTACTCTCCCACGTCCTTGCAACGCAGTACCATTGGCGCAGGCGGGTTTCACGGCCGAGTTCGGGATGGTGTCGGGTGGTTCACCGCCGCTATGGCCGCCAGGTCGTGCAAGCGCACGCGCCGCCCGTTGGGGCGCGCGGTGTGGTGATGAGGGTGTGAGGCGATGTGTCGAGGGGTGGGGTTTGCCGCTGTGCGCGGCGTGTCTCAGGCAGGTAGCCTGAGGCGATAGGCGGATCAAGCCGATCGAGCGATTAGGACCGGTTGGCTTCACACATTGCTGCGCTTCCACCTCCGGCCTATCGACGTGGTGGTCTACCACGGCTCTTCTGGCGAGACCTGGTTTTGAGGAGAGTTTCCCGCTTAGATGCATTCAGCGGTTATCTCGTCCGCAGGTAGCTACCCGGCTATGCCGCTGGCGCGACAACCGGTCCACCAGAGCTGCGTCCATCCCGGTCCTCTCGTACTAGGGACAGGTCCTCTCAAGTCTCGAACACCCGCGGCAGATAGGGACCGAACTGTCTCACGACGTTCTAAACCCAGCTCACGTACCGCTTTAATCGGCGAACAGCCGAACCCTTGGGACCCGCTTCAGCCCCAGGATGCGATGAGCCGACATCGAGGTGCCAAACCTCCCCGTCGATGTGGACTCTTGGGGGAGATAAGCCTGTTATCCCCGGGGTACCTTTTATCCGTTGAGCGATGGCCCTTCCACGCGGGACCACCGGATCACTATGACCGACTTTCGTCTCTGCTCGGCCCGTCGGCCTCGCAGTCAGGCGGGCTTATGCCATTGCACGCACCAGCTGATTTCCGACCAGCCTGAGCCCACCTTCGCGCGCCTCCGTTACCGTTTGGGAGGCGACCGCCCCAGTCAAACTACCCGCCATGCAGTGTCCCGGACCCGGCTCACGGGCCTCGGTTAGGCACTAGAACCGACAAGGGTGGTATTTCAAGGTCGGCTCCACGAACGCTGGCGCGTCCGTTTCCAAGCCTCCCACCTATCCTACACATGCCGGCTCTAGTGCCACTGCAAAGCTGTAGTAAAGGTCCACGGGGTCTTTCCGTCTGACCGCGGGTACTCCGCATCTTCACGGAGAATTCAATTTCGCTGAGTCGGCGCTGGAGACAGTGGGGCAGTCGTTACGCCATTCGTGCAGGTCGGAACTTACCCGACAAGGAATTTCGCTACCTTAGGACCGTTATAGTTACGGCCGCCGTTTACCGGGGCTTCGGTTCGGGGCTTGCACCCCTCCCCTTAACCTTCCGGCACCGGGCAGGCGTCAGACCCTATACGTCGCCTTGCGGCTTCGCAGAGTCCTGTGTTTTTAGTAAACAGTCGCCGCCCCCTGGTCTGTGCCCCCGACCGCCGGTTGCCCGACAGCCGGGCTCCCTTCTCGCGAACTTACGGGAGCAATTTGCCGAATTCCTTCAGCGCCGTTCTCTCAAGCGCCTCGGTATACTCAACCAGCCCACCAGTGTCGGTTTCGGGTACGGTCTGTGTGTGGGGGCTATTTCCAGGAACCCTCCAGCCGCCGGGACAATCCGGTAAGCCCCGACGACACTTCGGATTCGTCACCACCCACAGGCCCAGGACTATTAACCTGGTTCCCATCGGCTACGGCTTTCGCCCTCGCCTTAGGGGCCGGCTCACCCTGCGCGGATTAGCCTTGCGCAGGAACCCTTGGGCTTTCGGCGAAGGTGTTTCTCACACCTTTTAACGCTACTCATGTCAGCATTCGCACTTCCGATACCTCCAGGGCCCCTCACGGGTGCCCCTTCGCAGGCCTACGGAACGCTCCGCTACCACGCACATTGTGCGTCCGTGGCTTCGGTGGACAGCTTGAGCCCCGTTACATATTTCGGCGCAGGACAGCTTATTTAGGCCAGTGAGCTGTTACGCTTTCTTTAAAGGATGGCTGCTTCTAAGCCAACCTCCTGGCTGTCTTGGCCGTCCCACATCCTTTCCCACTTAGCTGCCACTTTGGGACCTTAGCCGACGGTCTGGGCTGTTTCCCTCTCGTCCACGGACCTTAGCACCCATGGACTGTCTGCCGCGCTGCACTCGCCGGTATTCGCAGTTTGGTTAGGTTTGGTACCCCTCGCGGGGCCCTAGCCCATCCAGTGCTCTACCCCCGGCGGTGACCACGCGACGCCCTACCAAAATAGGTTTCGCGGAGAACCAGCTATCTCCGGGTTTGATTGGCCTTTCACCCCTAACCACAGATCATCCGCCGATTTTGCAACATCGGTCGGTTCGGCCCTCCAGTGGGTGTCACCCCACCTTCAGCCTGTCCATGGCTAGATCACCCGGTTTCGGGTCTGGTGCCGCGAACTCGACGCCCTGTTAAGACTCGCTTTCGCTTCGCCTCCACCTAACGGCTTAAGCTTGCTCGCGACACCAACTCGCTGACCCATTATGCAAGAGGTACGCAGTCACACCACCGCAGTGGTGCTCCCACTGATTGTAGGCACCCGGTTTCA
>NZ_FNCE01000015.1:0-30000 GCF_900100655.1 Limimonas halophila | reverse complement strand
GGCCGCGCCGCGCCCAGCAACAGCGGCCCGATCGACAGCCCCTCGCCCAGGATGCGCACGAGGTTCATCGAGATGTTGGCGGCGTCGATCGTCGGCATGATCAGGAGGTTGGCCGTTCCGCTGAGCTTCGAGTTGGGGAAGATGCGGTAGCGCACCTCCTCCGAGAGTGCGGCATCGCCGTGCATCTCGCCCTCGACCTCCAGCTCGGGATGGTGCGTGTGCAGTTGGCGCACCGCTTCCCGCATCTTCCGGGCGGTCGCGGACTCCGCGTTGCCGAAGTTGGCGTGGGACAGCAACGCAACCTTGGGCGTGATGCCGAAGGCGCGCACCGCCTGCGCCGACTGCAGCGTCATCTCCACGACCTCCTCGGCCGAGGGGTCGTCGCTGACGTAGGTGTCGCTCATGAAGTAGGTGCCCTGCGGCGTGAGCAGCAGCGACAGGGCCGAGAGGTTCTTCACGCCCGGCGCCTTGCCCAGCACGTCCTCCACGTGCGTGACGTGCCAGCGATAGATGCCTTCCACGCCGCAGATCATGGCATCCGCGTCGCCGCGATACACCGCCAGGGCCGCGATCACGGTCTGGTTCGTGCGCACGATCGTGCGCGCGTCGTCCGGCTTGACCCCCTTGCGCTGCATCAACTGGTGATAGCTCGACCAGTAGGCGTTGTAGCGCGGGTCGGAGTGGGGGTTGATGTAGCCCACGTCCTCGCCCAGCCGGATGCGCAGGCCGAGGCGCTCGATGCGCATCTCGATCACGTCGGGGCGGCCGATCAGGATGGGCTGCGCCAAGCCCTCGTCCACGACCACCTGGGCGGCGCGCAGGATGCGGCTGTCCTCGCCCTCGGCGTAGATCACGCGCTTGGGGTCCTGGGCGGCGCGCTCGAACACCGGCTTCATCACCATGCCCGAGCGGAAGACGAACTCGGACAGGCGCTGGGTGTAGGCCTGGAAGTCCTCGATGGGCCGGTGGGCGACGCCGCTGTCCATCGCCGCCTTCGCCACCGCGGGCGCCAGTTCCAGGATCAGGCGCGGGTCGAAGGGGCGCGGGATGAGGTAATCGGGGCCGAAGCGCAGATCCTCGCCGCCGTAGGCGGTCGCCACGACCTCCGACGGCTCTGCGAGCGCCAGGTCAGCGAGCGCCTTCACGGCCGCCGCCTTCATCTCCTCGTTGATCGTGCTGGCGCCGACGTCCAGCGCGCCCCGGAACATGAAGGGGAAGCAGAGGACGTTGTTGACCTGGTTGGGATAGTCCGAGCGCCCGGTGGCGATGATGGCCTCGGGCGAGACCTCGCGCGCGTCGTCGGGCATGATCTCGGGCTCGGGGTTGGCCAGCGCCATGATGATCGGCGGCTGGCTCATCTTGCGGACCATGTCCTTGTTCAGCACCCGCGGCGCCGAGAGGCCGAGGAAGATGTCCGCGCCCTCGATCACCTCGTCCAGCGTTCGCGCGTCCGTTTCCTGGGCGTACTGCGCCTTCCACGGGTCCATCGCGGCTTCGCGGCCGGCGTGGACGACGCCGTGGATGTCGCACACCCAGATGTTTTCGCGTTTCAGCCCGAGGGTTTGCAGCAGATTGAGGCAGGCCAGCGCCGCCGCGCCCGCCCCGGCGCAGACCAGCTTGACCTCGTCGAAGCGCTTCCCGCGCAGCCGCAGGGCGTTGTAGATCGCCGCGCCCACGATGATCGCCGTGCCGTGCTGATCGTCGTGGAACACCGGGATGTTCATGCGCTCGCGCAGCGCATCTTCGATCTGGAAGCACTCGGGCGCCTTGATGTCCTCCAGATTGACGCCGCCGAAGGTCGGCTCCAGCGCGGCTACGGCTTCGATGAACTTGTCCGGGTCGTCCTGCGCCAATTCCAGGTCGAAGACATCGATGCCGGCGAACTTCTTGAAGAGCACGCCCTTGCCTTCCATGACCGGCTTGGCGGCGAGCGGGCCGATGCCGCCAAGCCCCAGCACGGCGGAGCCGTTCGTGACGACCGCGACGAGGTTGCCGCGCGCGGTGAGGTTGGCGGCTTCCTGCGGGTCGGCTTCGATCGCCTGGCAGGCGGCGGCGACCCCGGGGGAATACGCCAGGGCCAGATCGCGCTGGTTGCCGAGCGGCTTGGTGGGCGTCACCTCGATTTTGCCGGGAACGGGCTCCCGGTGGTAGGCAAGCGCGGCGTCCCGCAAGTCGTCGGCCATGGCGCCTCCCTTCGCCGGCTTATCGTGCGGCGCCGCACGAAACGGCGACCGCGCGCGCGTGGCCGGCAAAAAAGTTTGCATTTTCCGTAGCATCTCCGGGGACTCCTGGCAACGCTGGGCGGAGATCCCGCAATCCACGCGCGCACGCCACGCCGAGGTGATCCATGACGCAGGCGACCACCGACGCCGCACCGCCGCATTGGACCGTCAGCGACAGCCTCGTCCCCTACCCGGACGCGCTGGACGCGATGGAGCGGCGCGTCGCCGCCATCCGCGCCGGCGAAGCATCGGAGCTGGTGTGGCTGCTGGTGCATCCGCCGCTCTACACGGCCGGAACGAGCGCGCAGGCCGACGACCTGCTGGATGCGGGCGGCTTCCCGGTCTACCGGACCGGCCGCGGCGGGCAGTACACCTACCACGGCCCCGGCCAGCGCGTGGCCTACGTGATGCTGGACCTGACGAAACGCGGGCGCGATGTGCGCCAGTTCGTCCACGACCTGGAAGAGTGGGTCATCCGGGCGCTGGCCCGATTCAACGTGCGCGGGGAGCGGCGCGAGGGCCGCGTGGGCATCTGGGTGCCGCGCGAGGGGCGCGAGGACAAGATCGCGGCCGTCGGCATCCGCCTGCGCCGCTGGGTGAGCTTCCACGGCATCGCCATCAACGTCGACCCGGAGCTGTCGCACTTCGCGGGGATCGTGCCGTGCGGCATCCGCGAGCACGGCGTCACCTCGCTGCACGACCTGGGCATTCCGGTGACGATGCCGGACGTGGACGTGGCCCTGCGCGATGCCTTCGAGGAGGTGTTCGGGCCGGTGCGGGCCAACGCGGGCGGATAGGCCCGCTCAGGCGGTCGGCGCCTGATCGAAGCCGGCCGAGACGGGCTCGCTCACGGATTCCGCACGTACATTGCTGACCTGTGCGGCCGGTGGCCCCTGCCAGCAGGCGCGCAGCATTTCGTCCACCGCGCCGTCGTCGCCGGCGAAGACGGCCTCGACGCTGCCGTCGCGGCGGTTGCGCACCCAGCCGTCCAGGCCGCGCTTGCTGGCTTCGTCCACGGTCCACCCGCGGAACCAGACGCCCTGGACGCGGCCCTCGATGATCGCGCGCACGCGTTTCATGACCGGTTCTCCTTCGCCCGTCCGTCGGTTCCCGTGTCCGGGTAGAGCGCCGCCATCGCCACGCCAACCGCGCGGCGGGCGTCGCGCTCCCAGCTGCGGCGGTTGGTCCACTGGTCCTCGACCGTCAGCGCCGGCGCCTTGGGGTTCTCGTGGACCAGCTGGTTGCGCGCGCGGCGCAGCCATTCCAGGTCCTCCGCCAGCGCCGGCTCGGTGGGCGCGTAGCGGAGCTGGGAGTCCACGATCGTCGCGGCGAGGATGATGGTCGCCGCCCAGGCCCCGGCGCAGTACACGGCCTGAAGGTCGAGCATGAGCGCGCACGCCTGCTCGCTCAAGCTGCGCGCGGCGCCGCCCTGCGAGCGCTCGCCCTCCAGCTCCTCGAACCAGCGCTTGCGGTCTTCCCAGGTGTCGAGATCCGGGTAATCCAGGTGTTCCATGCGGCTCGCGGTCCGGTGCCGTGGGATGCAGCCATCATATGCGAACGCGACCGGCCGCGCGCCACCGCGCCGCCGCTACTCGAAGGCGAGGATGGCCTGATCCACGGCCAGGTTGGCGCCGGTGTTCACGTAGAGTTCCGATACCGTGCCGTCGCGCTCGGCGCGCAGGATGTTTTCCATCTTCATGGCCTCGACCACGGCCAGCGGCTCGCCGGCTTTGACGGCCGTTCCGGGCTCGACGTGAAGCTGCGTGAGCAGCCCCGGCATGGGCGAGCGCAGGTAGCGCCCGGCCTCGCGCGAGGTCTTTTCCGGCATGATCGCCGCCAGCTCCGCCGCGCGGGGGCGCAGCACGCGGGCCTCGCGCGTCACGCCCGCGTGGGTGAGCTGCCAGCGCGCGCCGCGCCGTTCCACCTGGACGCAGGCGTGCTCGCCCGACATGCGCGCGTGGAAGAGCGGCTCGCCGGGGCGCCACTCGCTGTCGACCTGGAGTTCGCCGCCCTCCAGCGCCACGCGCCAGGCGTGTTCCGTCGCCTGGGTCAGGTGCACGGGCACCTGCTGGCCGTCGATAAAGACCACCCAGTCGCCGTCGACCACGGGCCCGCGCCCGCGCGTCTGCCCGGTGATGCCGGCGTCGCGCGCGGCGACCATGCGCTGCACCAGCGCCGCCACGAGGACCAGCGTGCGCAGCGTCCCCTCGCGCGGCTGCGCGCCCTGGAAGCCCTCGGGGTATTCCTCGTCGATGTAGCGCGTGGACAGCCGCCCGGCGCGGAAGCGCTCGGCGGCGAAGACGTCCTGCAGGAAGGGCATGTTGTGGATGACGCCGCGCACGTAATAGGCGTCCAGCGCCGAGCGCAGGCGGTCGATGGCCTGGTCGCGCCGCTGGCCCCAGGCGCACGCCTTGGCGATCATGGGATCGTAGTGCGTGCTGATGTCCGAGCCCTCGGTGACACCGCTGTCGATGCGGACGCCCTCGGCATCGCTGGGCTCGCGGTAGTGGCGCAGGCGGCCGATCGAGGGCAGGAAGCCGCGCACCGGATCCTCGGCGTAGACGCGCGCCTCCATCGCCCAGCCGCGGAAGGGCACCGCGTCTTCCGTGAAGCTCAGGCGCTCGCCGGCCGCGACGCGCAGCATCCATTCGACCAGGTCCAGCCCCGTGGTCAGCTCCGTCACCGGATGCTCGACCTGGAGGCGCGTGTTCATCTCCAGGAAGTAGAAGTTCTCCTGGTTGTCGGCGACGAACTCCACCGTGCCGGCCGAGGTGTAGCCGACCTGCCGCGCCAGCGCCTTGGCCTGCTCGCCCATCCGCGTGCGCGTTTCCGGGTCCAGCAGGGGTGAGGGCGCTTCCTCGATCACCTTCTGGTGGCGGCGCTGGATGGAGCACTCGCGCTCGCCCAGCGAGACGACGTTGCCGTGGCCGTCGGCGATGATCTGGATTTCAATGTGGCGCGGATCGGGGATGTAGCGCTCGATGAAGACGCGGTCGTCGCCGAAGCTGCCGCCGGCCTCGCGCCGCGCGGCGTCCAGCCCCTCGCGCAGCTCGGTCGGGCCGTGGGCGACGCGCATGCCCTTGCCGCCGCCGCCGGCCGCGGCCTTGATCATCACGGGATAGCCCAGGTCGTTCGCCAGCGCCTCGGCGTGGGCGAAGTCGTCGATGCGCCCGGTGTGGCCGGGCACGATCGACACCCCCGCGTCCTCGGCGAGCTGGCGCGCGGCGATCTTGTCGCCCATCGAGGCGATGGCGTCCGGCGGCGGCCCGACGAAGGTGATGCCCTCGCCCGTCAGCGCGTGGGCGAAGGCCTGGCTTTCCGACAGGAAGCCGTAGCCGGGGTGGACGGCCTGCGCGCCCGTGCGCCGGCAGGCGTCGAGCACCGCCTGGATGTCGAGATAGCTTTCGCTCGCCGGCGCCGGCCCCAGGCGCACGGCCTCGTCGGCCATCTGGACGTGCGGCTGGCGCGCGTCGGCATCGGAATACACGGCCACCGTGGCGATGCCGAAGCGCCGGCAGGTGCGCATCACGCGGCAGGCGATCTCGCCGCGGTTGGCGATCAGGACCTTGTCGAACACGGCGCCTCCCCGTCCGTCTGGTTTTCGGGCAGTTTACGTGAGCCGCGCGGCATCCAAAAGCGCATGCCCGAACCCGGCGTGTTATGGCAGTGCACCACACGACCGCGACATGCAAGCCGTCGCGCGCGTGTCACACGGCGCGGGTGGCGAATCGCGCGGGCGGTGCGTCCCAATTCGGCCTTTCGCAGCCAAACGGACTGGAGCCATGCCGCGAGCCGAGCCGGACGGACATTGGCGCGAGGTCTTCCTGGCCTTCCTGCGGCTGGGCTGCATCGCCTTCGGCGGCCCGGTGGCGCACCTGGGCTATTTCCGCGAAGCCTTCGTGGACCGGCGGCGCTGGCTGGACGAGCGCGCCTACGGTGAGCTGGTGGCGCTGGCGCAGTTCCTGCCCGGCCCCGCGAGCAGCCAGGTGGGCATGGCCCTTGGCCTGACGCGCGCGGGGCTGCCGGGGGCGTTGGCGGCGTGGCTCGGATTCACCCTGCCCTCGGCGCTGATCATGGTGGGCGTGGCGGCCGGCTTCGTCGCCGCGCAGGACATGCTGGGAAGCGGCTGGCTGCACGGCCTGAAGATCGCCGCCGTCGCCGTCGTGGCGCGGGCGCTGTGGGGCATGGCGAGCCGCCTGTGCCCGGATGCATCGCGCGCGAGCTTCGCCGTCGCCGCCGCGGTGGTCGTGACCGCCTTGCCCGGCGCGGTGGGCCAGCTCGGGGCCATCGCCCTCGCCGCCGTCGGGGGCGCGCTGCTCCTGCGGCGCCACGCCGCCGCGCCCGAGGCTAGCGAGCTGCCGGTGCCGCTCGGCCGCGCGACCGGTGCGGCGATGCTGGCGGTCTTCGCGGTCCTGCTGGCGGCGCTACCGGCGCTCGCTGCCGTGGCCGACGGGACGTGGCTCACGATCGCCGACGCGGCCTACCGCGCGGGCGCGCTGGTGTTCGGCGGCGGGCACGTGGTCCTGCCGCTGCTACAGGCGGAGGTCGTGCCAACCGGCCTGCTGGACCGCGCGAGCTTCCTGGCGGGGTACGGCGCGGCGCAGGCGCTGCCCGGGCCGCTGTTCACCTTCGGCGGCTACCTGGGCACGGCGATCGGCGGCGCGGCCGGCGCCCTCGCCGGGCTCATCGGCATCTTCCTGCCGGGCTTCCTGCTGATGCTGGGCGCGCTGCCGTTCTGGGCGACGCTGCGCCGCTACACGACCGCCGCCGCCGCGCTGACGGGCGTGAACGCGGGCGTGGTGGGGTTGCTCGCCGCCGCGCTCCACGACCCGGTGTGGACGAGCACGATCCACCGCCCCGCCGACTTTGCCGTGGCGCTGACGGCCTTCCTCTTGCTGACGGCGTGGCGCGTGCCGCCGGCCGTCGTCGTCGGCCTGTGCGCGCTCGCGGGCGGCGGGCTGGCGGCGCTGTGAGCTTGGCCCCGTGCCGGGGCGCTGGTATCACCCGCGCCGACGCCAAGGAGGCCCCATGAAAACGCTGCTCGCCATCGCGGCCGGCGGCGCACTCGGCGCCCTGGCACGCCACGGGCTGGTCGGCCGCTTCGAAAACCTGTTCAACGGCCAGCACCTGATCGGCATGCCCGTGGGCCTGATCGCGGTGAACGCGCTGGGCTCGCTGCTGATGGGCGCGTTGGTGGCGGCCTCCGCCTTCGCCTGGTCGCCCACGGCGGCGATGCGGGCCTTCCTGGCGGTGGGCATGCTGGGCGCCTTCACCACCTTCTCGACGTTTTCGCTGGAGGCGGCCACGCTGATCCAGCGCGGCGCGTTCGGCCACGCCGCCGCCTACGTCGGCGCGTCGGTGGGGCTGAGCATCGCCGGGTTGTTCGCCGGCATGGCGGGGGTGCGATGGCTGCTGACGTGAGCGCCGTGGAAACCCGGACCGTCGGGGAGGACGAGGGTGAGCTGCGCCTGGACCGCTGGTTCAAGCGCCACTACCCGAAGCTGCCCTACGGCCAGCTCGCCAAGCTGCTGCGCACCGGGCAGGTGCGTGTGGACGGCCGCCGCGCCAAGCCCAATCAGCGGGTCCAGCCCGGCCAGACCGTGCGCGTGCCGCCGCTGCCGCAAAGCTCGGGCGACGGCGGCGGCGCGACGGCCCAGCCGGTCACCGAGGCCGACCGCACCGCGTTCGCGCAGGCGATCCTCTACGACGACCCGGACGTGCTGGCGATCAACAAGCCGCACGGCCTCGCCTCGCAGGGCGGGACGCACGTGCAGCGCTCGGTGGACGCGCTCGCCGCCGCCCACGTCGGCGCGGACGCCGAGCGCCCGCGCCTCGTCCACCGGCTGGACAAGGACACCAGCGGCGTTCTCCTGCTGGCGCGCACGGCCGGGGCCGCCGCGAAGCTCGGCGAAAACCTCAAGGCCGAGGGCACGGAAAAGGTCTACTGGGCGATCACCGCCGCCCGGCCGCCGCGCCGCCACGGCCGCATCGAGGTGCCGCTGGCCAAGCGCAAGCGCGGCGGCGGCGAGAAGATGGGCTACGCCGAGGACGGCAAGCACGCGCTGACGCTCTACCGCGAGATCGCACACACGCCCGACGGCATCGCGTGGCTGGCGCTGATCCCCAAGACCGGGCGCACGCACCAGCTGCGCGCGCATCTGGCGCACGTCGGCGCGCCCATCCTGGCCGACGGCAAGTACGGCGGGCGCAGCGCCTATCCCGAGCACATCCTGCCGGACAAGCTGCACCTGCACGCGCGCCGGCTGGCGGTGGCGCACCCCGCCGACGGCACCACGCTGCGCCTTACCGCGCCCCTGCCCGAGCACATGGCGGAAACCTTCGAGCAGCTCGGCTTCGACCCGGCAGCCGGCGACGACGTCCTGCCGCACCACCAGGCCTGATACGCGCGTTCAATGAGCAGCATCGACGGTGAGCCGAGGATGTATCCGCAGGATCGCGTTCGGGTTCTTTGCACGCTGAAGCGTGCGAGGCGCAAAGCGCCTGTCCACCTTTAGGAGGACAGCCCGTCGAAGACGGGCTCGCGCGCCGCAGGCGCGCAAAGACAGAATGAGGCCATGCGTTCCGCTCTTAGATCGCACGTGTGAGCCGGCGGCTCGACATGCCGCCGCCGCATCCGCATATGACGATGCCATGACCCACACCCACGGCTTCGACCTGATCGTTTTCGACCTCGACGGCACGCTGGTCGACAGCCAGCACACCATCGTCGCGGCCATGCACGACGCCTTCGCCGCCGAGGGCCTGCCCGCGCCCGAGGCGGAGGCGGTCCGCCGCGTGGTGGGGCTGTCGCTGGACGCCGCCGTGGCGCGCCTGCTGCCCCGGGACGCGGGCGAGGCCTACGTCGCCCGCGTGGCCGAGGGCTACAAAACCGCGTTCACGCGCCGGAAGGCGCAGGCCGATGATAGCGAGGTGCTCTTCCCCGGCGTGCGCGAGGTGCTGCGCGCGCTGGACGCCCCAGAGGTCTGCCTGGCCGTCGCCACGGGCAAGAGCCGGCGCGGGCTGGTGAGCTCGCTCGACCGGCACGGGCTGGCGGGGCACTTCGTCAGCCTGCAGACCGCCGACGACGCGCCCGGCAAGCCACACCCGCGCATGCTGGAGCTGGCGATGGCCGACGTGGGCGCCGGGCCGGGGGAAACCGTGGTCATCGGCGACACCGCCTTCGACATGGAGATGGCGCGGACGGCGGGCGCGTCGGCCGTGGGCGTGGGCTGGGGCTACCATCCGGCGGCCGAGCTGACCTCGGCCGGCGCGGCGCGCGTGCTGGACAGCTTCGACGAGCTGCCGCCCGCGCTGGCCGCGCTTCGGCCGCGCACGGCCTGACACGCCCCGCTTTCCCGAACAGCGAGCAGAGCCGCGATGACGCAGAAGAGGATGGACCGCTTCTACACCGCCGCCGGCGTCGAGCCCGCCGACACCGGCCACGCGGTGGTGCTGGACGGGCGCACGGTGAAGACGCCGCAGACGCGCGCCGAGCTGATCGTGCCCACGCGCGCCCTGGCCGAGGCCATCGCCGCCGAATGGGACGCGCAGGCCGACAAGGTGCGGCCGCAGGAGATGCCGCTGACCAGCTATGCCATGACGGCGCTGGACACCGCGGGCCCGCGCCGGGACGAGCTGATCGAGGGCCTGGCGCAGTACGCGGAAACCGAGATGATGTGCTACCGCGCGCCCCATCCCGAAGAGTTCGCCGCGCGCCAGCAGGCCATCTGGCAGCCGCTGCTGGACTGGGCGGCGCTCACCTACGATGCGCGGCTCAACGTGACCACCAGCATCCTGCCCGTGGAACAGCCGGCCGACGCCGTGCAGGCACTGCGCAACGCCGTGGCCGCGCACGACACCTTCGAGCTGGCGGCGCTGTCGGGCACGGTGAAGGCGGCGGGCTCGCTGGTGATCGGGCTGGCCCTGACGGCGGGCCGGCTCACCGCCGACCAGGCCTTCGAGGCCGCCGAGGTCGAGCCCACCTTCCAGATCGAGCAGTGGGGCCTGGACGAGGAGCAGGAAACCCGCCGCGCCGGCGTCCACGCCGACATCGCGGGGGCGGCCCGCTTCATCGAGCTTCTCCGCGCGTGAACCGCGCCGGCATTTTGCGGCGCGCTACGCGGCGTGGTAGCCACGTTCCCGGACACAATCACAAGCGGGAACGGGGCGGGCCCGACCATGACCAGCGTTCTTCAGCAACTTGAAGCCAAGCGGCGTCAGGCGCGTGCCGGCGGGGGCGAGCAGCGCATCGCCAAGCAGCACGAAAAGGGCAAGCTGAGCGCGCGCGAGCGCCTGGAGCTGCTGCTCGACGAGGGCTCCTTCGAGGAGTGGGACATGTTCGTCGAGCACACCTGCGCCGAGTTCGGGATGGAGGAGCAGAAGATCCCGGGCGACGGCGTCGTCACCGGCCACGGCACGATCAACGGGCGGCTGGTCTTCGTCTTCAGCCAGGACTTCACCGTCTTCGGCGGCTCGCTGTCGGCGGCGCACGGGCGCAAGATCGTCAAGATCATGGACAAGGCGCTGGAGCTGGGCGCGCCCGTCATCGGCCTGAACGATTCCGGTGGCGCGCGCATCCAGGAGGGCGTCGAGTCCCTCGCCGGCTACGCCGACATCTTCCAGCGCACCGTGGACGCCTCGGGCGTGGTGCCGCAGCTCTCGCTGGTCATGGGGCCGTGCGCGGGCGGCGCCGTCTACGCGCCGGCGATGACCGACTTCATCTTCATGGTGCGCGACACCGCCTACATGTTCGTCACCGGCCCGGACGTGGCGAAGACGGTGACGCACGAGGACGTGACGCCCGAACAGCTGGGCGGCGCGGACGTGCACACGGGAACCTCCGGCGTCAGCGACCTCGCCTTCGACAACGACGTCGAGGCGCTGGAGATGGCGCGGCGCTTCATCGACTTCTTGCCCTCGCACTGCGGGCTGGCGCCGCCGGAACACCCCACCGAGGACCCGATCGACCGCGACGAGCCGTCGCTGGACTCGCTGGTGCCGATCGCGCCCAACGAGCCCTACGACATGAAGGAGCTGATCGAGAAGGTCGCCGACGAGGGCGACTTCTTCGAGGTCCAGCCCGACTACGCCAAGAACATCGTCATCGGCTTCGGGCGCATGGGCGGGCAGCCCGTCGGCTTCGTCGCCAACCAGCCGCTGGTGCTCGCGGGCTGCCTGGACATCGATTCAGCCCGCAAGGCGGCGCGCTTCGTGCGCTTCTGCGACGGCTTCAACATCCCCATCGTGACCTTCGTCGACGTGCCCGGCTTCATGCCCGGCACGGCGCAGGAGCACGGCGGCATCATCAAGCACGGCGCCAAGCTGCTCTACGCCTACGCCGAGGCCACGGTGCCCAAGGTCACCGTCATCACGCGCAAGGCCTACGGCGGCGCCTACGACGTGATGAGCTCGAAGCACCTGCGCGGGGACGTGAACTACGCCTGGCCGTCGGCGGAGATCGCGGTCATGGGCCCCAAGGGCGCGGCCGAGATCATCTTCCGCGAGGACGCCAGGGACCCGGACAAACTGGCGGAGCGCGCGGAGGAATACCGGACGAAGTTCGCCAACCCCTTCGTCGCGGCCTCGCGCGGCTTCCTCGACGACATCATCATGCCCCACGGCACGCGGCGACGGCTGTGCAGCGCGCTCAACATGCTGCGCAGCAAGAACGCCGGCACGCGCGGGCGCAAGCACGGCAACGTTCCGTTGTGACGCTGGCCCTTGTGACCGTGGGCGGGATCAGGCCCCGCCGTTCTCGCGCCGGCCGCCGTCGGCCCAGTTGAGGCACTGCTCAACGGGCTTGAGGTGCACGCCCACGCGGCCGAGTTCGAGCTGCGCTTCGTCGGTCACCGAGGCGCAGGCGTCGGGCACGAGCACGATGCGATAGTCGCGCTCGCTCGCCTCCAGCAGCGTGGCCCGGCCCGAGGTGGCGAAGTTCCAGCCCGCGATGATGAGGGTGTCGATGCCGGCCCGGCGCAGCTCCGCGTCCAGGCAGGTGCCATAGAACCCGCCCCAGCGGGGCTTGTAGATGGCACGGTCGCGCGGGCCCAGCTCCTGCGCCTGCCCTTCGATCAGCAGGTGCGGATCGAGACGCGGGGCGTTGTCGGGGGCAATGCCGGACACGAGCTCGGCGCCCTGGCTGCCCGGCATCAGCACGCGCATCCCCTCTTCCACGGCCTGGCGGCGGCAGAGATCGACGTTGCTGCCGTCCGGCCAATAGAAGCGGACGAGATGGAAGACTGGGGCGCCACGCTCGCGCATCCCCTGGACCAGCCGGCCCAGCGGCTCCACCACGCTGCTGCACCCGGCGGACTTGACGGGCGAGTCCTGTTCGACGTAATCGCGCTGGGCATCGACGGTAACCACAGCGGCGGAATCACGGTGCGGCGTGGTGTAATCGCTCATGCCGTCGGGCCATCTCCTGTGTCACCAAAGCGCCACGGTCCGGCAAATCATGCCGGCCGGGCGCGCACAAGAGAGAGACGGCGCATACCAGGGCCGAGCCTGCTGCAACCCTCGGGCGTTCAGCCACGCCCTTCGCCTGTAGAGCCCTGTTTTTCCTGACGAAGCCGCGCCCAGTAGGCGAGCCGCTTGCGCACCTCGCGCTCGAACCCGCGTTCGGGCGGGCGGTAGAATTCGCGCCGGTCCATGCCCTCTGGGAAGTAGTCCTGGCCGGAAAAGCCCTCGGCGGCGTTGTGGTCGTATTCGTAGCCGGCGCCGTAGCCGAGGTCGCGCATGAGCTTCGTCGGCGCGTTGAGGATGTGCGCGGGCGGCATGAGCGAGCCGTGTTCCTTGGCGGCCCGGTAGGACTCGTTGAGCGCCACGTAGGCTGCGTTCGATTTCGGCGCCGTGCCCAGGTAGATCACCGCCTGCGCCAGCGCCAGTTCGCCTTCCGGGCTGCCGAGGCGGTCGTAGGCGTCCCATGCGGCCAGCGCCTGCGGCAGCGCCTGCGGATCGGCCAGACCCACGTCCTCGGACGCGAATCGCACCAGCCGCCGCGCCACGTAACTCGGATCCTCACCGGCCGTCAGCATGCGCGCCAACCAGTACAGCGCGGCGTCGCAGTCGGACCCGCGCAGCGCCTTGTGCAGAGCCGAGATCAGGTTGAAGTGACCGTCCTGCGCCTTGTCGTAGACGGGCGCCCGGTTCTGCACCAGCCGCATGAGCGCGGCCGTGTCCAGCGACTCCTCGGCGGGCTGCTCGAACAGCGCCTCGACCATGTTGAGCAGGTAGCGCCCGTCGCCGTCCGCCATGGCGATGAGCGTCTGGCGCGCGTCGGCGTCCAGCGGCAGCGCCCGCCCCGCGTCGGCCTCGGCGCGGTCCAGCAGCTGGCTCAGGGCACCCTCGTCCAGCCGCTTGAGGACGACGACGTGGCAGCGCGAGAGCAGCGCGCTGTTCAGTTCGAACGAGGGGTTCTCCGTGGTCGCGCCGACGAGGATGACGGTGCCGTCCTCGACGTAGGGCAGAAAGGCATCCTGCTGCGCGCGGTTGAAACGGTGGACCTCGTCCACGAACAGCAGCGTGCCCTGCCCCAGTGCGCGCCGTTCGCGGGCCCGCTCGAAGACCTTGCGCAGGTCGCTGACGCCGGCGAACACGGCCGACAGCGGCTCGAACGCCAGGTCCGTGGCATCGGCGAGGAGACGGGCGATCGTCGTCTTGCCGCAGCCCGCCGGGCCCCAGAGGATCATCGACGCCAGCCGCCCCTGCGCCACCATGCGCCCCAGCACGGCATCCGGCGCCAGAACGTGCTGCTGCCCGAGCACGTCCGACAGCCGCTGGGGGCGCAGGCGGTCCGCCAGCGGGCGCGGCGCGTCATCCTCGAAGAGCGTGGGCGTCGTCATGCGGCGCGACCCGGTTCCGATCGATCCACGCCCGCATGTGTGGTGCGCGGGCGCCGGCGTCCAGACACAAAGAAAAGGGCGGCTCCGCCAGCGGAGCCGCCCTCGACGTCAAAATCCAGCGAAGGAGCGGGCTTACGCGCTCATCGCGCGCTCGTTCTCCTCCTCGTCCGCGTTCTCCGCCGTGGGCCCGGAATCCTGGCCCTTGGCGCTGGGATCGCGGTCGACCAGCTCGATCACGGCCATGGGCGCCATGTCGCCGTGGCGGTAGCCGGCCTTGAGGATGCGGGTGTAGCCACCCTGCCGGTTCTGATAGCGGGGCCCGAGGGTGTCGAAGAGCTTCTTCGTCATCGCCTCGTCGCGGAGGCGGGACGCCGCCAGGCGCCGCGCGTGCAGGTCGCCGCGCTTGCCGAGCGTGATCAACTTTTCCGCCACGCGCCGCAGCTCCTTGGCCTTCGGCAGCGTGGTGGTGATCTGCTCGTGCTTGAACAGCGAGCCGGCCATGTTCGCGAACATCGCCTGGCGATGCGCGCTTGTCCGATTGAGTTTGCGGCCCTTCTTCGCGTGGCGCATGGCAAGAAGCTCCTAATCGTTGGGCCCGGTCGAACCGGGTGTGGGTGACCTCCGTTGGCGATGCCGGGCCCCGCGCACGGGACCGCTTGGCATACCCGACGCCGCGGTCGTCTTCGAGCTGGACCGGGCACGCCGGGGGGCGCGCTCACCGCGCCGTGTCGTCGCTCGGGCGAGGCGCCGTCAGTACGGCTCCTCGACCCGGCGGGCCAGCTCCTCGATATTGTCCGGCGGCCAGCCCGGCACATCCATGCCGAGGGACAGGCCCATCTGAGCCAGCACTTCCTTGATCTCGTTCAGCGACTTCCGCCCGAAGTTGGGTGTGCGGAGCATCTCCGACTCAGTCTTTTGAACGAGGTCGCCGATGTAGACGATGTTGTCGTTCTTCAGGCAGTTCGCGGAGCGGACGGACAGCTCCAGCTCATCCACCTTGCGCAGCAGGTTCTTGTCGAAGGGCAGCTCGCTGGCGGCGTCCTTACCCTCGCCGCCCTGCGGCTCCTCGAAGTTGATGAAGAGCTGCAGCTGATCCTGTAGGATGCGGGCCGCGAGCGCGACGGCGTCTTCCGGCCGCACGGCGCCCGTGGTTTCCACGTCCATCGTCAGCTTGTCGTAGTCCGTCACCTGGCCGACACGCGTGTCCTCGACCCGATAGGCGACCTTGCGGATCGGGGAGAACACGGCGTCCACGGGGATTAGGCCGATGGGCGCATCCTCGGGCCGGTTCTGCGTGCTCGGCACGTAGCCCTTCCCGACCTCGACCGTCATCTCCATGTCGAAGCGCGCGCCGTCGTCCAGCGTGCACAGGATGAGGTCGGGGTTGAGGACCTCGATGTCGTGACCCGTCTCGATCTGCGAGGCGGTTACCTGGCCCGGCCCCTCGGCGCGCACACGGATGCGCTTCGGGCCTTCGCCGTGCATGCGCAGCGCCAGGGATTTCACGTTGAGGACGATGTCCGTAACGTCCTCACGCACCCCCGTGATCGAGGAGAACTCGTGCAGAACGCCGTCGATCTGGATGGCCGTGACCGCAGCTCCCTGCAGAGAACTCAGCAGCACACGCCGCAGGGCGTTGCCGAGCGTCAGGCCGAATCCGCGCTCGAGCGGCTCCGCCACCACATGGGCGAAGCGCCGCGGATCGTGGCCCGGCTGCACGTCCAACTTGTTCGGTTTGATGAGGTCGGTCCAGTTTTTGTGAAGCACGGCGTCACCCCAGGGCTTGTCCGGCGTGGTCGCGTCATGCCGTTGCATGACCAACATGGACGGCCGCCCCGACCCGCAGGCCGGGGCGCCGCCCCAAATGCGTTCCGTCGATCTCCGGCGGGCGCAGTTTAGACCCGGCGACGCTTCGGCGGCCGGCAGCCGTTGTGCGGGATCGGCGTAACATCCCGGATCGCCGTGATCTGGAAGCCGGCGGCCTGAAGCGCCCGCAGCGCCGACTCACGACCTGACCCGGGGCCCTTCACGTTGACCTCCAGGGTCCGCATGCCGTGCTCCTGCGCCTTGCGCCCGGCCGTGTCCGCGGCAAGCTGCGCCGCGTAGGGCGTCGACTTGCGCGAGCCCTTAAAGCCCATCTGACCGGCCGACGCCCAGGAAATCGCATTCCCCTGTACGTCGGAAATGGTCACCATCGTGTTGTTGAAGCTCGCGTTCACGTGCGCGATGCCGGACGTAATGTTTTTCCGTTCGCGCTTACGCAAGCGCCCTTGCGTCGCCTTCGCCATCGCGTTGCCTGCCGTTGATCTGGTTGCTGTCCTGCGCCGCGCGCCTCGGCTTGCGGCCTCGTCTCACCGCGTCGATTAGCGCTTCTTCTTGCCTGCGATCGCCTTCGCGGGACCCTTCCGCGTCCGAGCGTTCGTCTGCGTCATCTGCCCGCGGACCGGAAGCCCCTTGCGGTGGCGCAGCCCGCGATAGCAGCCAAGGTCCATGAGCCGCTTGATCTGCATGGCATGCACGCGCCGCAGGTCACCTTCCACAGTGTACTCGTTGTCAATGACCTCACGGATCCGGACGACCTCGTCCTCCGTCAGGTCGTTCACCCGACGCTCCGTCGGAATGCCAACCTTCTCGCAGATCTTGTTCGCCTGCGTGTGCCCGATCCCGTGGATGTAGGTCAGCGCGATCGGCACCCGCTTCTGCGTGGGGATGTTCACACCAGCGATACGTGCCACGTGGCCGTCTCCTTCGCTCGCTTGCCTGTTGTGCTTGCGGGAAACACGCCACCCCGTTGCCGCCGAGCGGCGGGGTGCGGCTCCCTACATCATCGTTCCCGGCGAGTCAATGCGCCTGGGGAACCTTGTCCAAAACCGCCTTCACCTGCCGCGTGACCTCGTCGATGTCGGCCATCCCGTCGACCTGGTGCAGCAGGCCCTGCTGGCGGTAGTGTGGGATGATCGCCTCGGTCTGCTCGCGGTATTCGCGCATGCGCTTGCGCACGGTCTCCTCGGTGTCGTCCGACCGGCGCTTGAACTGTGTGCTGCCGCAGCTATCGCACACGCCGTCCACCTTCGGCTGGTGGAATTCGTCGTGGTAGCCGGCCCCACACTCCGCGCAGGAGAACCGGCCGGTGATGCGCCGCACCAGTTCTTCCTCGTCCACCTTCAACTCGACCACCGCGTCCAGCTGGCTGCCACGCCGCGCGAGCATCTCGTCCAGCGCTTCGGCCTGCGCGGTCGTGCGCGGGAAGCCGTCCAGGATGAAGCCCTTGGCGCAGTCATCCTGGCTGATCCGGTCCTCGATCATCCGGATCATCAGGTCGTCCGGCATCAGTTGGCCGGCGTCCATGATCTCCTTGGCCTTCTGGCCAAGCTCCGACCCCGAGCGCACGGCGGCGCGCAGCATGTCGCCGGTGGCCAGATGCGGGATGCCGTACGCCTCCTCGAGGCGCTTAGCTTGCGTGCCCTTTCCGGCGCCCGGCGGACCGAGGAGGATCACGTTCATCACCGACTCCCCTTCAGCTTGGCCTTTTTGATGAGCCCTTCGTACTGGTGGGCCAGCAGGTGAGAGTGGACCTGTGCCACGGTATCCATCGTAACGGAAACCACGATGAGCAGGCTCGTGCCACCGAAGTAGAAGGGGACGTTGTACTGCGCCACCAGGATTTCCGGCAGGATGGCCACCAGCGCCAGGTACACCGCGCCCACGGCGGTCAGGCGCATCAGGATGTAGTGGATGTAGTTCGCGGTGTTCTTGCCCGGCCGGATCCCCGGGATGAAGCCGCCGTTCTTCTTCAGGTTCTCCGCCGTGTCCTCGGGGTTAAAGACAATCGAGGTGTAGAAGAACGCGAAGAACACGATGCCAGCCACATAGAGCGCCAGGTAGAGCGGCTGCCCCCGGCCGAGCAGCGCCGTCACGGTGTTCAGCCAGTCGGGCCCGCCCTGACCGGAAAACCCGGCCACCGTCAGCGGCATCAGCAGCAAAGAGGACGCGAAGATCAGCGGGATGACCCCGGCCGAATTCAGCTTGATCGGCAGGTGCGACTTCTCCCCGCCGAACATCTTGTTGCCGACTTGGCGCTTCGGGTACTGGACGATCAGCCGGCGCTGCGAGCGCTCAATGAAAACGATGAAGGCGATCACCGCCACCGCCATCACCAGCAGGAAGAGGATGATCCCGGTCGACAACGCGCCGGTTCGGCCCAGCTCCAGCGTGCTCGCGAACGCGCTCGGCAGGTTGGCCACGATCCCGGAGAAGATAATCAGCGAGATGCCGTTGCCCACACCGCGCTGCGTGATCTGCTCACCCAGCCACATCAGGAAGATCGTGCCGCCGGTCAGCGTCACCACGGTCGTGAAGCGGAAGAACAACCCCGGATCGATGACCGCGGACGCACCCGTGGGCGCTTGCATGCCTTCCAGGCCCACCGAGATCCCGTAGGCCTGCACGGCCGCCAGCAGTACCGTGCCGTAGCGCGTGTACTGGTTGATCTTCTGCCGGCCGGCCTCGCCTTCCTTCTTGAGCTGCTCCAGCTTCGGCGACACGGCCGTGAGCAGCTGCATGATGATGGCCGCCGAGATGTAGGGCATGATCGACAGCGCAAAGATCGTCATGCGCCCGAGCGAGCCGCCCGAAAACATGTTGAACATGCCCAGCATGCTCTGGGACTGCTGCTGGAAGATCTGCTCCAGCGCCACCGGATCGATGCCCGGCACCGGGATGTAGGTGCCCAGGCGGAAGATCACGAGCGCGCCCAGCGTGAACCAGATGCGCTTCTTCAGCTCCGTCGCCTTCGCGAACGCGCTGAAGTTCAGGTTCGCTGCAAGCTGTTCAGCGGCCGATGCCATGAACCGTGATCCGCATCCTCTCGGGCCACCGCGCGGCGCTTCGCCGCGGCCGGACCCTCACTGATCTCAGCGCTGCGGCGGACGGCTCGCGCCCCGCGCACCGCCCGCGCACCACGTCGTCGCGCCGCCTCAGGCGCTCTGGCCCGGAACCGGCTTCTTCGCGCGCTTGGTCTTGCGCTCCTGCGCCGCGGCCATCTCCTCGGCGCCCTCGATCGTCACCAAGCCGCCCTGGGCCTCGATGGCGTTGCGCGCGCTTCCCGAAATGCCGGCCACACGCACGTCGAGCTTCGCCTTGATCTCGCCGCGCCCGAGAACGCGAACGCCGTCGCGCGTGCGCTTCACGATCCCGGCCCTGCGGATGGCTTCGGCGTCCACGGGCTGAGCGGGATCGAGAGCGCCCTGGTCGACAGCGCGCTGCAGCTTGTCGAGGTTCACCTCGACGAAATCCTTGCGGAAAACGTTGTTGAAGCCGCGCTTCGGCAGCCGCCGGTGGAGCGGCATCTGGCCGCCCTCGAAGGCCCCCAGCGCAACCCCGCTGCGGGCCTTCTGACCCTTGTGACCGCGCCCGCCGGTCTTGCCGAGCCCGGAGCCGTTGCCCCGGCCACGGCGCTTGTGATCGGGACGAGCGCCCTCGTTGTCACGGATCTCGTTGAGCTTCATCGCCTCGCCTTTCGCACAATTGCGCGCCGGGGAGATCCGCACCCCGGCGCAAATTCGACTTCGCGGCCCTCGCGGGACCGCTGCGGCGTTCGCTGACCGTTTATGCGGGGTGTGACCCTACTCGTCCACCCGCACGAGGTGATTCACCTTCGCGACCATGCCGCGCACGGCCCGCGTATCCTCCAGAACGCGGGACCGTCCGCGCCGCGTCAGGCCTAGGCCGCGCAGCGTCGCCCGCTGCTTCGGCGGGCGGTGATCGCCACCCCGAACCAGCGTCACGCGGATCGTCTTCCCGCTCTTCGCCTGCTCGCCCATCATGCGCTCTCCTGAGCACTCTGCGCGCCCTCACGGCGCGAGACGATGTCCGACACCTTCTTGCCGCGACGCTGCGCCACTTGGCGCGGGCTGCGGCAGCGGCCGAGCCCCTCGAGCGTGGCCTTGATCATGTTGTGCGGGTTCTGGGTGCCGTTCGACTTCGCGACCACGTCCTGAACCCCAAGCGCCTCGAAAACCGCGCGCATGGGACCACCGGCAATGATCCCGGTTCCCGGCGGTGCGGCGCGCATGATCACCCGGCCGGCACCGAAATGCCCCCGCGTGTCGTGGTGGAGCGTGCGGCCCTCGCGCAGCGGCACTCGGCGCATGTTGCGCTTCGCCTGGTCGGTCGCCTTGCGGATGGCTTCCGGAACCTCGCGCGCCTTGCCGCTGCCGAATCCGACGCGGCCCTTGCCGTCGCCCACGACCACCAGTGCGGCGAAGCCGAAGCGGCGACCGCCCTGCACGACCTTGGCCACGCGGTTGATGTGAACGAGCTTTTCGATCAGCTCGCTTTCTTCGCGGCGATCCTGTTTCGCAGCCATGTCCACTCCGGTTTAGAACGAGAGGCCGCCTTCGCGCGCCGCTTCCGCAAGCGCCCGAACGCGCCCGTGATACTTGTAGCCGCTGCGGTCGAACGCGACCTGTTCGACACCGGCATTGGTCGCGCGCTGAGCGACCAGCTTGCCGACCTCGGCCGCCGCCGTGACGTCCGCACCGGTCCGCAACTCGCCCCGCAGCTCGCGGTCCAGGGTCGAGGCCGCCGCGAGCGTGTGGCCCCGGGTGTCGTCCACGACCTGGGCATAGATGTGCTGGTTCGAGCGGAAGACCATCAGCCGCGGCCGCCCACGCGCCTTGTTGCGAACCGCAGCGTGAACGCGCCGCCTGCGACGCTCGCGAAGTTCCCGTGCACTCTGCATGACGATTACTTCTTCTTGCCTTCCTTACGGATGAGCGTTTCATCCGAGTACTTCACACCCTTGCCCTTGTACGGCTCGGGCGGCCGGAAGCCGCGGATGATCGCCGCCACTTGCCCGACCTGCTGCTTCGAGGCCCCATGAACCTGGACCTGCGTCGCCTTCGGGCAGGTGATCGTGATCCCCTCGGGGATCTCATACTTGATGTCGTGGCTGTAGCCGAGCTGCAGCGTGAGCGTGTTGCCCTGAACCATGGCACGATAGCCCGTGCCATTGATTTCCAGGTTCCGAGTGAAGCCCTCGCTGACACCCTTCACCATGTTGGCCACGTTGGCACGCGTCGTGCCCCACATGGACCGGGCAAACTCGCTGGTGTCCGCCGGCTCGACCCAGAACTTGCCGTCTTCCATCCGGGTGCGGACGTTATCGGTCAGGGGCGCGCTGAGCTCGCCCAGCTTCCCCTTCGCGACTACGCGGTCGGACTCCACCTGAAGCTCGACACCGTCCGGCACCGCGACGGGATTCTTGCCTACGCGCGACATTCTCGGCGTCCCTTCCTCTAGAACACCCGCGCCAGGATCTCGCCGCCGACGTTGGCCGTTCGAGCCTCGGCGTCGGACAGCACACCGCGCGGCGTGGACAGGATGCTGATTCCCAGCCCGTTGTAAACGCGCGGCAGCTCCCTGATCTTCGAGTACACGCGCCGCCCGGGCCGGGAAATGCGCGCGATCTCCTGAATCGCGGGATAGCCGTCGGTGTATTTCAACTCGATGCGGATCTCCGAAACGCCCTTGCGCACATCTTCCTGCGCATAGTTCCGGATGTAGCCTTCGCGCTTCAGCACATCGAGCACGTTGCGGTGCAAGCGCGATGCGGGGGCTTTGACCATCGCCTTCTGGGCCATGTGGCCGTTCCGGATCCGGGTCAGAAGATCCCCGAGCGGATCGCTGCTAGCCATCTCGGCGCGCTCCTCTCATTACCAGCTGGATTTGACCATGCCGGGGATCTGCCCGACCGACGCCAGTTCGCGCAGCTTGATGCGCGAAAGACGGAACTTGCGGTAGTAGGCCCTCGGCCGGCCCGTCAATTCGCAGCGGTTGCGAATGCGCGTCGGCGAGGAGTTCCGCGGAAGCTTGGCAAGCTCCAGCGAAGCCTGGAACCGCTCTTCCGGCGCCAGCGACATGTCCCGCACACGGGACTTCAGCTCCGCGCGCTTCGTCGCGTACTTCTGCGCCATGCGGACACGCTTCTTGTTCGTGTAGAAGCTGCTCTTGCGCGTCATTGAGCCTGTCTCCCCGTCGCCGCTCAGCTCTGGAACGGCATGTCGAACGCTTTGAGGAGACTGCGTGCCTCCTCGTTCGTCTTGGCGGTCGTGCAGATCACGATGTCCATGCCCCGGACCTCGTCGACGCTGTCGTACTCGATCTCGGGGAAGATGATCTGCTCCTTCAGCCCCATCGAGAAATTGCCGCGACCGTCGAAGCTCTTCGGGGACACACCCCGGAAGTCTCGGGCGCGCGGCAGCGCGATGGTGACCAGCCGGTCGAGGAATTCGTACATCCGCTCCCGGCGCAAGGTGACCTTGCAGCCGATCGGCATGTTCTGGCGAACGCGGAAGCCCGCAACCGAGCGCTTCGCTCGCGTAACCACCGCCTTCTGGCCGGCGATCTGTGTAAGGTCTTTGGCTGCCGCCTCGGCCTTCTTCTGATCGCGGGCCGCCTCGCCGACGCCCATGTTGATGACAATCTTCTCGAGCTGCGGGATCTGCATCGGGTTCTCGTAGCCAAACTCCTGCTGCAGCCGATCCCGGACAGTATTCCGATAGTGTTCCTTCAGTCGGGCCGCCATCGTTGGTGTCTCCGCGTATTTGATCCCGGCCCGCCGCGGGGCGGTCCGATACATCTCAGCCGACCGCCGGACGGTCCGCGGCTCGTATCCCGTTCCGTGAGGCCGGCCAGCGTCGCGCTGAAGGAGGCCGCGTGCCGTTGCCGTAGCTCGAGGCGCGTCTGCCGTCCCGGTCAGGCGCTGAACCGGTCGGGCACTGCCGCCTACTCCAGATCGTCGCCGCAGCCCAGCCGGCGCCGGACCCCGGCCTTGGCATGTTACCGGTCGATCGTCTCGCCGGAGCGCTTGGCGTAACGCACTTTCCGCCCGTCCGCCAAGAACCGAAAACCAACCCGCGTCGGCTTTCCGTCGGAGGGATCGCGCAGCGCCACGTTGGACACGTCCACCGGCGCTTCCTTTTCCTCGATCCCGCCCTGGTGCTGCATCGACGGACGCTGGTGCCGCTTGGCGACGTTCACGCCCTGCACGACCACCCGTTTCTCCTTCGGAAGGACGCGCAGAACCTCGCCCTGCTTGCCGCGGTCACGGCCCGTGAGGACGACCACATTGTCGCCGCGCTTGATCTTGCTCGCCATCACAGAACCTCCGGCGCCAGCGAGATGATCTTCATGAACCGCTTCGCGCGCAGCTCGCGCGTTACGGGGCCGAAGATGCGCGTGCCGATGGGGTCGTTCTGGCGATTGAGCAAGACGGCCGCGTTGCGGTCAAAGCGGATCGCCGTCCCATCCTCGCGCCGGATCTCCTTGGCCGTGCGGACGATCACCGCGCGGTGAACGTCCCCCTTCTTCACGCGCCCGCGCGGGATGGCGTCTTTCACCGACACCACGATGATGTCGCCGACCCCGCCGGACCGGCGCCAGGAGCCGCCCAGCACCTTGATGCACTGGACGCGCCGGGCCCCCGAGTTGTCGGCGACGTCCAGTTCGGTCTGCATCTGGATCATTGGTTGTCACCCATTCGTTTGCCGGCCGGGCCGGATCGCATCTCAGGCGCTGATCACTTCCCAGCGCTTGCGCTTGGAATACGGCGCGCATTCCTGGATACGAACGAACTCGCCGAGGGAACAGCTGTTCTCCGCATCGTGCGCGGCGTATTTCTTCGAGCGCTTCACGAACTTCTTGTAGAGCGGATGCTTCACCCGGCGCTCGACACGGACGTGCACCGTCTTGTCGCCTTTGGTGGAAACCACGCGCCCTTGCAGAATGCGGCGGGGCATCGCTTAGGACTCCTGCTGCGTTGCCTGGCGGTTCTTTTCCGTCAGGATCGTCTTGATCCGCGCAATGTCGCGGCGGACCTGTTTCACCCGGCCGGTGTTCTCGAGCTGCCCGCTGGCCTTCTGGAAGCGCAGATTGAACTGCTCCTTCTTCAGGGCCATCAGATCGCGGCGGAGCTCATCCACCGACTTCGCGCGCACGTCGGCGGCCTTCATCGCGTCAGCCCTCCATCCGCTCGATGAAGCGGGTCTTCACCGGCAGCTTCTGGGACGCGAGCCGGAACGCCTCCTCCGCGGTCTCGCGCGGGACACCGTCCAGCTCGAACATGATCCGGCCGGCGTGGACGCGGGTGGCCCACCACTCGACCGTGCCCTTGCCCTTGCCCATGCGGACTTCCGCGGGCTTGGACGTGATGGGCAGATCCGGGAAGCTGCGCATCCACAGCTTACCGACACGGCGCATGTGGCGCGTGACCGCGCGACGGGCAGCCTCGAGTTCCCGCGCCGAAACCCGCGCGTTGGACTGCGCCTTCAGGCCGTACTGCCCAAAGGCCAACTCGGTTCCGCCCTTCGCCGTGCCGCGGATCTTCGACTTGCCCTTTTGGCTCTTGCGGTACTTTGTCCGCTTCGGCTGCTTGAGCGACATGGTCTCTCTTCCCTCGCGCTTGCGGGCCGGCGCTACGTGGACGCCTCAGCGGCCCGCCTGGCTCTCCTGCTGGCGGTTCTCGCGCGCCATGGGGTCGTGGGCCAGGATCTCGCCCTTGAACACCCACACCTTCACGCCGCAACTGCCGTAGGCCGTCTTCGCCGTGGATTCCGCGAAGTCGATGTCCGCGCGCAGCGTGTGGAGCGGGGTGCGGCCCTCGTTGTACCACTCGGTCCGCGCGATCTCGGTCCCACCCAGGCGGCCGGCGCACTTGATGCGGATACCCTCTGCACCCAGGCGCATCGCCGACTGCACGGCGCGCTTCATCGCGCGGCGGAACGCCACGCGGCGCTCCAGCTGCCCCGCAATGTTGTCCGCGATGAGCTGGGCCTCGGTCTCGGGCTTGCGAATCTCCAGGATGTTCAGATGAACCTCGCTGTCGGTCATCTTCTGGAGGTCCTGGCGCAGGCGCTCGATGTCTGCGCCCTTCTTGCCGATGACCACGCCCGGCCGCGCGGTGTGGATCGTGATGCGGGCCTTCTTCGCCGGCCGCTCGATCACGACGCGCGCCACCCCGGCCTGCTTCAGCCGCGAGTGCAGATACCGGCGCAGCCTGATGTCCTCGTGCAGGAGATCCGGGTAATTGTGCTGCGCCGCGTACCAGCGGGAGTCCCAGGTTCGGTTGATCCCGAGCCGCAGCCCGTTGGGGTTGATTTTGTTGCCCATCGCTACGCGCTCTCCTCGCCCTCGCGGACGACAATCGTCAGCCGGCTGAACGGCTTGTCGATCGGCCCGACCTGACCGCGCGCCCGCGGACGGAAGCGCTTCATCACGATCGACTTGCCCACCGACGCCTCGGCCACGTACAGCCGGTCCACGTCGAGTTGATGGTTGTTCTCCGCGTTGGCAATCGCCGACTGTAGGACCTTTTTCACGTCCTTGGCGACCCGACGCTTGGAGAAGGTCAGATCCGCGACCGCGCGCTCAGCACTCTTCCCGCGAATGAGGCCACACATGGTGTCCAGCTTGCGCGGGCTGATGCGCAGGCTGCGCGCCATCGCCTTCGCTTCGTTTTCGGCGACCGGACGGCCGGCCTTGGGCTTGCCCATGGCCTTATCTCCTCTTCGCCTTCTTGTCCGCGGCGTGCCCGTGGAACGTGCGGGTGGGCGCAAACTCGCCGAGCTTGTGGCCGACCATGTGTTCGGTCACCAGCACCGGGACGAACTTCTTGCCGTTGTGCACCCCGAAGGTCAGGCCGACAAACTGCGGCATGATCGTCGAGCGCCGCGACCAGGTCTTGATGATTTCTCTGCGGCCCGACTCGCGCGCGGCTTCCGCCTTTTTAAGCAGATAGCCGTCGACGAACGGGCCCTTCCAAACCGAGCGCGCCAAGATTGGCCTCCACTACTTCCGCTTGGCGTGCCGACGCCGCACGATGAGGGCGTCGCTGCGCTTGTTCGAGCGGGTCTTGTACCCCTTGGTCGGCTTGCCCTGCGGGTTGACCGGATGACGGCCGCCAGCGGTGCGGCCCTCACCACCACCGTGGGGGTGGTCGATCGGGTTCATCGAAACACCGCGCACCTCGGGTCGCTTGCCGAGCCAACGGCTGCGCCCCGCCTTGCCGCGGTTGACGTTGGCGTGGGCCGGGTTGGAGACCGCGCCCACGGTCGCCCTGCAGTCGCCGCGAACCATCCGCACCTCGCCCGAGGCCAGGCGGAGCAGTGCGTAGCCGGCGTCGCGGCCGACCAACTGGACGTACGAGCCGGCGGCCCGGGCCAGCTGCCCGCCCTTGCCGGGCTTCATCTCGACGTTGTGGATGATCGTCCCGATCGGCATGCCCTTCAGGGGCATCGCGTTGCCGGGTTTCACATCGGCCTTGTCCTTCGAGACGACGCGGTCGCCGGCCTTCAGCCGCTGCGGCGCCAGGATATAGGCCTGCTCGCCGTCGTCGTACTGAATCAACGCGATGAAGGCGGACCGGTTCGGATCGTACTCCAGGCGCTCGACGGTCGCGGCCACGTCCATCTTCTTGCGCTTGAAGTCGATGATGCGGTACGTGCGCTTGTGCCCGCCGCCCCGGCGACGCGTCGTCATCCGCCCGGCGTTGTTGCGGCCGCCACTCTTCGTCAGCCCTTCCGTCAGCTTCTTGACGGGCGGCCCGGACCACAGATCCCGCTTGCTGACGGTGATCAGCTGACGCTGGCTTGGCGTGACCGGGTTGTAGCTCTTCAGCGCCATGGCTTAGATCCCCGTCGTTACGTCGATGCTGTAGCCCTCGGCCAGCGTCACGAACGCCTTCTTGGTGTCCGCCCGCTTGCCGTGAATGCCGCGAAAGCGCTTGCGCTTGCCCTTGTGGCGAAGCGTGTTCACGGCCGTGACGCGGACGTTGAAGAGGAACTCGACCGCCTTCCGGATTTCCGGCTTGCTGGCCTCCAGCGGCACCCGGAAGGTGACCTCGTTGTTCTCCGCGCCCATCGTGGACTTCTCGGTGATCACGGGCTCGCGCACGATGTCGTACATGCGCGTCCGCGACAGCGAAACCTCGCTGGGCTTGTGCGGTCGCACGTGGCTCATGTCAGGCGCGCCTCCAGCGCTTGCACGGCGTCTGTCGTCAGCACGAGCTGATCGTGGCGAAGAATGTCGTGCACATTCGCGCCGCTCTGCGGCAGGATGTCGACATCCTTCATGTTCCGCGCGGCGAGCGAGAAGTTCTCGTCCAACTCGTCGCCACCGACCACGAGTGCGCCACTTACGCCCAGGCCCTTCAGGCGCTGCTGCAGTGCCTTGGTCTTGGGGCTGTCGGCGACCGCCTGATCGAGCACGATCAGCTTGCCCTCGCTGGCCTTGGCGGACAGGGCGACCTTCAGACCCAGCCGGCGCACCTTCTTCGGCAGCGAGAAGCTGTGATCCCGCGGTTTCGGGCCGTGCGCGACACCCCCGCCGCGGAAGATGTTCGCCCGGCGTGCCCCGTGCCGTGCGCGGCCGGTGCCCTTCTGGCGGTAGATCTTCTTGCCCGAGCCGCTTACCTGGCTCTGCGACTTGGTGAAAGCGGTTCCGTTTCGGCGCCGCGCCAGCTGCCATTCAACCACGCGCGCCAGGATGTCCTTACGCAGCGGCTGCCCGAAGACGGCCTCGTTCAGCTCGATCTCGCCGGCCGTCTCGTTGTCCAGCGTGGTTACTGCCCACTTCATGGCCGTCATCCCTCACTGGCCTCGCCGCTCTGCGCTTCCGCGCCAGCCGTCGCCGCCGGATAGGGTGCCGTCTCCGGACGCGTCTTCTTCACGGCGTCGCGGACGCGCAGCCAGCCACCTTCCTTGCCGGGCACATTGCCCTGCACGAGCAGCAGGTTGCGGCTCTCATCCACCGACACAATCTTCAGGTTCTGGGTGGTCACCGTGCGGTCACCCATGCGGCCCGGCATCTTCTTGCCTTTGAAGACGCGACCCGGATCCTGCATCTGACCGGTCGAGCCCATCGAGCGGTGCACCGCCGAAACGCCGTGCGTGGCCCGCAGGCCGCCGAAGTTGTGCCGCTTGATGACGCCGGTGAAGCCCCGGCCGAAGGACTTCCCGCTGACGTCGACGTACTGGCCGGGAACGAAGTGATTCGCAGTCAGTTCCTGGCCCGGTTCCAGCAGGGCATCCGGGGCAACCCGGAACTCACCCAGCTTGGCCTTCGGCTTTACCTTCGCCTTGGCGAAGTGCCCCCGCATGGGCTTTGTCGTGTTCTTGGCCTTCGCACGGCCGGCCCCGACCTGAACGGCGTTGTAGCCGTCCTTGTCCTCGGTCCGGATGTCCACGACCTGGCACTCGTCGAGCTGGAGCACGGTCACCGGAACGTGCCGGCCCTGCTCGTCGAAGATACGGGTCATGCCGACCTTTTGTGCGAGCACGCCTGTGCGCATGGCATCAGCCCTTCAGCTTGATCTCGACGTCCACGCCGGCCGCAAGGTCCAGCTTCATCAAAGCGTCCACGGTCTGCGGCGTGGGGTCGACGATGTCGAGCAACCGCTTGTGGGTGCGGATTTCGAACTGCTCGCGGCTCTTCTTGTGAATATGCGGCCCCCGCAGCAGCGTGTACCGCTCGATGCGCGTGGGCAGCGGGATGGGACCCCGCACGCGAGCGCCGGTCCGCTTGGCCGTGTTCACGATCTCCGAGGTCGAGTTGTCGAGCACCCGGTGTTCGAAGGCCTTCAAGCGGATGCGAATGTTCTGGCTTTCCATTGCCGCCATCCGTTTGTCGCGAAGCAAGGGCCGCACCGCCGGCTCACCGGCGGTGCGGCCCCGCCGTCGAAGACGATTTTACTCGATGATTTTGGAGACGACGCCGGCGCCGACGGTTTTGCCGCCTTCGCGGATGGCGAAGCGCAGGCCTTCCTCCATGGCGACGGGCGCGATCAGCTCGACGTCCATCGCCGCGTTGTCGCCCGGCATCACCATCTCGGTGCCCTCGTGCAGCTGCACCACGCCCGTCACGTCCGTCGTCCGGAAGAAGAACTGCGGCCGATAGTTGGAGAAGAACGGCGTGTGACGACCGCCCTCGTCCTTGTTCAGAATATACGCCTCGGCCGTGAACTTCGTGTGCGGCGTGATCGAACCCGGCTCCGCCAGCACCTGACCGCGCTGCACGTCGTCGCGCGCAATCCCGCGCAACAGCGTGCCAACGTTGTCGCCGGCCTCGCCCTGGTCCAGCAGCTTGCGGAACATCTCCACGCCGGTCACCGTCGTCTTCCGCGTCGGCTTGAAGCCAACGATCTCGACCTGCTGGCCCGTCGTCACCTTGCCCTGCTCAACGCGGCCCGTGACAACCGTCCCGCGACCCGAAATCGAGAACACGTCCTCGATCGGCATCAGGAACGGCTTGTCCAGCGGACGCTCCGGCTGCGGAATGTGCTCGTCGATCGCGTTCACCAACTCGATGATGCTGTCGTGACCCATCTTCTGGTCACCGCCCTCGAGCGCCGTCAACGCCGAACCCTTGATCACCGGCGTCGCCTCGCCGTCAAAGTCGTAACTCGACAGCAGCTCGCGAACCTCGAGCTCCACCAGCTCCAAAATCTCCTCGTCGTCCACCTGATCGCACTTGTTCAGATAAACGACCAGCGCCGGAACACCCACCTGGCGCGCCAGCAAAATGTGCTCGCGCGTCTGCGGCATCGCACCGTCCGCGGCCGACACCACAAGAATCGCGCCGTCCATCTGCGCCGCGCCCGTGATCATGTTCTTCACGTAGTCCGCGTGACCCGGACAGTCGACGTGCGCATAGTGCCGGTTCTCCGTGGAATACTCCACGTGCGCCGTCGAAATCGTGATCCCGCGCTCTTTCTCCTCCGGCGCCTTGTCGATCTTGTCGAACGCCTGGTAGTCCGCACTACCCTGCTCCGACAAAATCCGCGTCATCGCCGCCGTCAACGTCGTCTTCCCATGGTCAACGTGACCAATCGTCCCAATGTTGACGTGCGGCTTGTCCCTCTCAAACTGCGACTTCGCCATGGC
>NZ_FNCE01000014.1 GCF_900100655.1 Limimonas halophila | reverse complement strand
GTCAGCCAGTCCGCCACTGGTTGCATCGCCATCACGGCGTCGTGGTCCGGCGGACGCTGGACGACGGCCCAGCGGTTGCCGTGGACCATCACTTCGGGCGCCGGCAGCCGCGCATTGTACATCGACGCCATGACCGCGCCATAGGCCCCGGCGGAGCGGATCGCCAGAAGATCGTCCTGGGCGATCGGCGGCAGGGAGCGCGCCGTGGCGAAGGTGTCGGCCGTCTCGCAGACGGGGCCGACGACGTCGACCGGCGACAGCCCCGCGTGGCCGTGCGGCTCGGCCACGGGCGTGATGGCGTGGTGCGCGTCGTAGAGCGCCGGGCGGATGAGGTCGTTCATGCCTGCGTCCACCACCACGAAGGGCCGCGCGCGGCCGGGCTTCACGTAGGTCACGCGCGTCACGAGGACGCCAGCGTTCGCCACCAGGAAGCGCCCCGGCTCGAACGCCAGCTCGGCGTCCAGCGTGCCCACGCTGCGCGCCACCACCTCGGCGTAGGCCTCGGGGTCCGGCGGCGGTGTGGCGTCGTCGTAGGCGATGCCCAGGCCGCCGCCCATGTCCAGGCGGCGCAGCGGCCAGCCCTCGGCGCGCAGCTCGCCGTACATCGCCGTCAGGCGGTTGAAGGCGCGCTCGAACGCCGAGAGGTCGTAGATGTGCGAGCCGATGTGGACCGCGAGCGCCACCACGTCCAGGCGCGAGAAGCGGCGTGCGGTTTCCAGCACCTCGCCGACGTCGGGCGCGTCGATGCCGAACTTGTCGCCCGCGCGGCCCGTGGCGATCTTGTGGTGCGTGCTGGCGTCCACGTCCGGGTTCACGCGGATGCCCACGGGCGCGCGCACCCCCATTTCGTTCGTCAGCTCGCCCAGCAGCTCCAGCTCGGGCTGGGATTCCACATTGATCTGGTGGATGCCGCTTTCCAGCGCGTAGGCCAGCTCGTCGCGCGTCTTGCCCACGCCGGAGAAGACGATGCGGTGGGGCGAGATCCCGGCCGCCAGCGCCCGGCGCAGCTCCCCGCCCGAGACGACGTCCGCGCCCGCGCCGCGCGCGGCCAGGGCGCGCAGCACCGAGAGGTTGCCGTTCGCCTTCACGGCGAAGCAGACCAGCGGCTTGCGCCGCGTGGCGCTTTCCAGCGCCCCGGCGAAGCGGTCGAAGGCCGCCTGCATGGCGTCCTGGCTGTAGACGTAGCAGGGCGTTCCCACCTGCGCCGCCACGGTGTCCAGCGGAACCGCCTCGGCGTGCAGGCGGCCCTCGTGGTAGGCGAAACCCGTCACGTGGTGCTCCCGGTCGGGGCGTCGTCGGTGCTGTCGGTGGAATCGGGGCTGTCGGTTTGGGGCACGACCGTTTCCGGTGCGGGGTAGGTGCGCGGGTAGGTCGAGCCCTCCGGCGGCTCCAGCGTGCCGCGCTTGCCGCAGGCCGCGGCCGCGAGCGCGGCCAGCATCAGCGCCGCGGCGACCCGCGCCGTCACAGGAAGCGCTCCCGCGCGCGGGCGGCCGCCGCGCGCACGGTGTCGGGCGCCGTGCCGCCGAGGGAGGTGCGGCTGGCGACGCTGCGCTCCACGGTCAGCACGCCGAAGATGTCCTCGGTGATCCGCGCGTCCTCCGCCTGCATCTCCGCCAGCGTCAGTTCCGGCAGGTCGCGGCCCGTGCGCTCGGCCAGCGCCACCAGCCGGCCGGTGACGTGGTGCGCCTCGCGGAAGGGCATGCCCGCCTCGCGCACCAGCCAGTCGGCGAGGTCCGTGGCGGTGAGGAAGCCGCGCTGCGTGGCCGCGCGCAGGTTTTCGGCGTTGGGCGTCATGTCGGCGATCATGCCGGCGGTGCAGGCGAGGCACAGCTCCAGGGTGTCGGCCGCGTCGAAGACGGGCTCCTTGTCCTCCTGCATGTCCTTGCCGTAGGCCATCGGCAGGCCCTTCATCACGGTCAGCAGGTTGATCAGCCCGCCGATCACGCGCCCCGCCTTGGCGCGCACCAGCTCCGCGCCGTCGGGGTTCTTCTTCTGCGGCATGATGGAGCTGCCGGTGGTGAAGGCGTCCGACAGCTCGACGAAGGCGAAGCCCTCGCTGCACCAGATCACCAGCTCTTCCGAAAGGCGCGAGAGGTGCGTCGCCGCGATGCTGGCGGCGCCGAGGAATTCCAGCGCGAAGTCGCGGTCGGCGACGCTGTCCAGGCTGTTCGCCGTGGGCGCGTCGAAGCCGAGGGCTTCGGCGGTCATCCCGCGGTCGATGGGGAAGGCCGTGCCCGCCAGCGCCGCCGCGCCCAGCGGGCATTCGTTGAGGCGCTTGCGCGCGTCCGCCAGGCGTCCGCGGTCGCGGCCGAACATCTCGACGTAGGCGAGCATGTGGTGGCCGAGCGTGACGGGCTGCGCCGCCTGCAGGTGGGTGTAGCCCGGCATCACCAGCTCGGCACCGTTTTCGGCCTGCTCGATCAGGGCCTTCTGGACCGCCGCCAGCTCGCCGTCCAGGCGGTCGATGGCGCCGCGCACCCACAGGCGCAGGTCGGTGGCGATCTGGTCGTTGCGCGAGCGCGCGGTGTGCAGGCGCCGGCCGGGCTCGCCCACCAGTTCCGTCAGCCGCGCTTCCACGTTCATGTGGATGTCTTCCAGCGCGGCCGAGAAGGTGAAGGTGCCGGCCTCGATCTCGCGACGAATGGTCTCGAGTCCGTCGCGGATGGCTGCGTCGTCGGCTTCGGCTATGATGCCCTGATGCGCCAGCATGGCGCTGTGCGCCTTGCTGGCGTCGATGTCCTCGGCGTACAAGCGCTGGTCGAAGCCGATCGACGGGTTGATGGCGCGCATCGCCGCGGCGGGGCCGCCGGTGAAGCGGCCGCCCCAGATGGCGCTCGGCTGCTCGTCGTTGGCTGTGGGATCGTCGCTCATGATGGGCAAGGGATAGCGAACGCGATGCGCGAAGGAAAGCTTGGCCTGATCGGTGTCTGCGCCGCGCTGCTGCTGGGCGTGGGCGTGCTCTCGGCCGTCCCGGCGAGCGCGGGGGGACCGCCGCTGAAGGGCAGTTTCGGCGAGCGCATGGAGCTGCGCAAGTCGCCCCAGAGCACGCCGGACGTGGCGTTCAAGACCCGCGAGGGCGAGCGGGTCACGCTCGCCGATTTCGAGGGCGAGGTGCTGGTCCTCAACTTCTGGGCCACGTGGTGTGCCCCCTGCGTCGAGGAGATGCCCACCCTGGAGGCCCTGCACACGGACATGCGCGACGCCGGGGTTCACGTGCTGGCCGTGTCGCAGGACCGCGGCGGCATGGACGCCGTGGGCCCCTTCCTGAAGAACCGCGTGGACGTGCCCGAGTTGCCCATCTACCTGGATTCCGACGGCAAGCTGGCGCGCGCCTTCGACGTGCGCGCCATGCCCACCACCTTCGTGCTCGACGCCGAGGGCCGGGTGATCGGCAACGTCACCGGCCCGCTGGACTGGAACAGCGACAACGTGCAGGCCTTCCTGCGGCACTACGCGGACAAGGCCGAGGGCAACGGGGGCTGATTCGCGCCGCGCGCGGTTATCGCACAGCTTTTCGAGCTTAAACGTATCGAAACCCGGTTGCCCGCACGCTCGGCGGCATGACGGTGGTGCCCCTGCGGACGGCCGGGCCCGATGTCGAAGCCCTCGCCGAAGCGCGCGCCCGCCTCGATTGGGCGGGCCTGATGGCGCGCATCCGGCCGCATGCCGCTGACGAGGCGGATGCAGGGGTTCTGGCGCACGCGATTCTCCTTCAGCACGCCCAGCGCCTGGGCGACGCGGTGTTCGCCGGTGAACTGGCCGACCGGCTGTCGTACCGCTGGTTTTGCGGGCTGAGCGCCGGGGACCCGACGCCGACGGCGGAGCAGCTGGCGCGGGCCCGCCGGGCGGCCGACGCGGACGGCTTCCTGAGCCGCGAGGCGGCGGCCGCGCTTGCCGGCCCCGTGGCCGAGGACGCTGAACCACCGGACGCGCTCGACGACCGGGTGCGCTCGCTGATCCGCGAGGCGCCCATTCCCATGGCCCTCGCGCGCCCCAGCGACGGCTGCGTCTACGTTGCCAGCCGGCGCCTGAACGCGCTGCTGCGCGCGCCGTGCCGCCCGGACTGCGAGCCGCTGGCCGGCTACACGGCCGGAGCCTTTCACGCCGTGCCCGAGGACCGCGAGGCGGCGATGGCGCGGTTGGCGGAACACGGCGGTTTCACGGAGCTGGAAACGGAGCTGTCGCGGCTGGACGGGCGCACCTTTCCCGCGCGGGTAGCCTACGCGCCCTTCTGGCTCGCGGGTCAGGCGTGCCTTCTCGTCACGGTCCACGACATCAGCGCGGAACGCAGCGCGCAGGCGGACCTGCGCTACCGCACGGCGTTCCACGAAACGCTGTCGGAGCTGTCGCCCGACGGCATCCTGGTGGTGGACGACCGCCGCCGCCCCATCTTCCACAACCGGCGTTTTCTGGAAATCTGGAACATGCCGCCGGAGCTGATCGACGAGAACGACGGCGACGAGCTGTTCCGCTACGCCCAGAGCCAGGTCGCCAACCCCGCCGCCTTTCTCGCCCGCATGCGCAAGCTCGCGGCCGACCCGGCCGAAATCGGCTACGACGAGATCGCGCTCACCGATGGCCGCGTCGTGGAACGCTACACCGGCCCGATGCGCGATCGCGACGGGGGGTATCTTGGCCGCGTCTGGTTCTTCCGCGACATCACGGCCCACAAGCGGCTGGAGCGCGAGCTGCGCGAGGCGCGCGACCGGGCTGCCGCGGCGGACGCGGCGAAAACCCGCTTTCTGTCCACGATGAACCACGAGCTGCGCACGCCCCTGAACGCGGTCATCGGTTTCGCCGACGTCATCCGGCGGCGCCTCTTCGGCGACGACGTGGCGACCTACGCGGGCTACGCGGAGACGATCCACGAAAGCGGCCAGCATCTGCTGGCGCTGGTGGACGACGTGCTGGACATGGCGAAGCTGGAGCGCGGCGCCTACAACCTCGACGAGGACTGGGTCGCGCCGCGCGAGGTGGCGGCGCCCAGCCTGCGCATGGTGGGACCCCAGGCGGAGCGGGCCGGCGTCGAGCTGGCGGACGAGCTGCCGGCGGACCTGCCCCACCTCTGGGCCGATGCGCGCGCGCTCCGGCAGATGCTGCTCAACCTGCTGGCCAACGGCGTCAAGTTCGCGGGACGGGACGGCGCGGTGCGCCTGCAGGGGCGGATGACGGCGGATGGCGGCGTGACGATTGAGGTTGCCGACACCGGCCCCGGCATCGCCGCGGAGGACCGCGAGCGCGTGATTCAGCCCTTCGAGCAGGCGGTCAGTCAGCTTTCGCGCGACCACAAAGGCGGCACGGGCCTGGGACTGAGCATCACACGCAACCTGATCGAACTGCACGGCGGGTCGCTGGACCTGGCGGGCGAGCCGGGCGCGGGCACGGTGGCGCGCCTCTATCTCCCGGCCGAACGGGTTGCCGCCGCGGGCGGAAGATAAAAGCGGCGCCCGTTACCGCGTCGGCACCGGCGTGTCGCCGCTGTAGTCGTAAAAGCCGCGGCCCACTTTGCGCCCGTACCAGCCGGCCTCGCAGTACTTCACCAGCAGCGGGCAGGGGCGGTACTTGCTGTCGGCGAGGCCGTTGTGGAGCACGTGCATCACGGCCAGGCAGGTGTCCAGGCCGATGAAGTCGGCCAGTTCCAGCGGGCCCATGGGATGGTTGGCGCCCAGCTTCATCGCCGTGTCGATGGATTCGACGCCGCCCACGCCCTCGTAGAGGACGTAGACCGCCTCGTTGATCATCGGCAGCAGGATGCGGTTGACGATGAAGGCCGGGAAGTCCTCGGCCACGGCCGGCGTCTTGCCGAGCTTGAGCGCCAAATCGCGCACCACCCGGAAGGTCGTCTCCTCGGTAGCGATGCCGCGGATCAGCTCCACCAGCCGCATGACCGGCACGGGGTTCATGAAGTGCATGCCCATGAACCGGCCCGGCCGGTCGGTCATCGCCGCCAAGCGGGTGATGGAGATGGAGGAGGTGTTGGTCGCGACGATGGCGTCGGGGCGCAGGTGCGGCACCAGCGCCTTCAGGATCTGGCGCTTGATCGCCTCGTCCTCGGTCGCCGCCTCGATGACGACGTCGCAATCGCCGAACTGGCTGTAGTCGAGGCCGGTGGAAATGCGCTCGATCGCCGCGTCGCGCGTTTCCGCGTCGATGCGCCCGCGCTCCACGCCGCGATCCAGGTTCTTGCGGATTCTGGCGAGGCCGGCGTCCAGGCTCGCCTGGTCCTGGTCCAGCAGGCGCACGCCGTAGCCGCACTGGGCCAGCGTCTGGGCGATGCCGCCGCCCATCTGCCCGGCGCCGATCACGCCCACGCGCTTAATCTCGTCCGAACCCACGATGGGCCGGTCGTCGGTCTGGTTGAGCATGGCGCCCGTCCGGCCGCGTGAAACCGCCCGGCGCGTGTGCCGCGCCCGGCCCCGGCACGGCGGCGGGCCGCGCCGGGGCCGTCAGCGTCGCGCTCAGGACTGGACGTTGTCCAGTTCCTTTTCCAGCTCCGGCACCGCCTCGAAGAGGTCGGCGACGAGGCCGTAGTCGGCCACCGAGAAGATCGGGGCCTCCTCGTCCTTGTTGATGGCGGCGATGTACTTCGAGTCCTTCATGCCGGCGAGGTGCTGGATGGCGCCGGAGATGCCCACGGCGATGTAAAGGTCCGGCGCGACCACCTTGCCGGTCTGGCCGACCTGGTAGTCGTTGGGCATGAAGCCGGCGTCCACGGCCGCGCGGCTGGCGCCCACGGCGGCGCCCATCTTGTCGGCCACGCGCTCGATGAGCTGGAAGTTCTCGCCGCTGCCCACGCCGCGGCCGCCGGAGACGACGATGCGCGCGGAGGCCAGCTCGGGCCGGTCGGACTGGCTCAGCTCCTGGCCGACGAAGCTGGACAGACCCTGATCGCCCGGTGCGGCGACCTCCTCGATGGCGGCGCCGCCGCCCTCCAGCGCGTCGCCCTCGAACGCCGTGCCGCGCACCGTGATGACCTTGGTGCCGGCGCCGGCCTGCACCGTGGCGATGGCGTTGCCGGCGTAGATCGGGCGGCGGAAGGTGTCGGCGCCGATCACGCCCGTGATGTCGGCGACCGGCTGCACGTCCATCAGCGCGGCGGCGCGGCCGACGACGTTCTTGCCGGTGGAGGAGGCCGGCGCGAACACGTGATCGTACTTGGCGCCGTGCTCGGCGACCAGCGGCGCCATGTTCTCCGCCAGCTTGTGCGCCAGCGACTCGCCGTCCGCCAGGAACACGGTTGTCACGCCGGCGGCCTGCGCGGCCTGTTCGGCAACGGCGCGGCAGTCGTGGCCGGCGACGAGGATGTCGATGCGGTCCGCGTTCAGCTCCTTGGCGGCCGTCAGCGTGGCGCGCGTGCCCGTCGTGAGCTGCTGACCGTCGTGATCGGCGATGACCAGGACGCTCATGGGTGTTCCCTTACGAGGTGTGTGGTGGGCGCGATGGTGTCGGCTGATGGGCGGGCGTGCCCCTTTGGGCCGCGCCGCAAAGCGCGGCGCACGATAGGGGGCGCCCGATGGGGCGTCAAGGCCGGCCAGATGCGGCTTTACGCCCGGTTTTCCCCGGGTTTCCAGAGCACGTCGCCGGCCCCGTCGGCGTTGGCGTGGCGCGCCAGCACGAACAGCAGATCCGACAGCCGGTTCATGTAGCGCAGGGCGTCCAGGTTGATGGCCTCGTCCTCCGCCAGCAGCGTGATGTCGCGTTCCGCCCGCCGGGCGATGCAGCGCGCCTGGTGCAGGTGGGCGGCGCCCGCGCTCCCGCCCGGCAGCACGAAGGACTTGAGCGGCGGCAGGTCCGCGTTGATCTCGTCCACGCGCGCTTCCAGCCACGCCACCTGATCCTCGGTGACGCGCAGCGGCGTGAATTCGGGCTCGTCCTGCTCGGGCGTGCACAGGTCCGCGCCCACGTCGAAGAGGTCGTTCTGGATGCGGACCAGCATGCGGTCGATGGCCTCGGGCACGTGCAGCCGCGCCACGCCGATGGCGGCGTTGGCCTCGTCCACCGTGCCGTAGGCGGTCACGCGCGGGTCGTGCTTGCGCACGCGCCGGCCGCTGCCGAGCGAGGTCTGCCCCTTGTCGCCGCCGCGCGTGTAGATGCGGGTGAGCTGCACCATGGCCTCGATTCCTTTCGATGGCGGGCGAGGAGAAGCGTAACGCCTGCGCGCCCGGGCTTCATCCGCGCCGTCCTGCGCTTTCAGACGTGATCTGGTGCGTGCCCGTCTGCGAACAAGCGGGTGCATCATCTTCGAGCATCGTGCGTGAGATCATGTTCGACGATCGAACGGAAAGCTTCGGGATAAGGTCCTGCTTTTTCCGTGCGAGCAGATTTGCGCACGAGCAAACGGAACCACGCCGGGATGGCCACGGCGGCGTGGGCGAGCGGAAAAAGCTGGTTCCGTTTTACGGCGATCTGCTCTGGGGGAGCGTGCGCGATGGCGCGAGGCGGATGGCTTGCGGCGGCGGCATTCGGGATGGCGGCTCTCGCCCCCGCGGCGGAGGCGGGCGCCGCGACCGAGGAAGGGCGCATGCGCTTCGCCGTCCACTACGACGGGGACCGCATCGGCATGCACGAGCTGCGGTTCACGCGGCTGGGGCCGGACAGCCTGCGCGTCGAGATCGCCATCGACCTCAAGGTCGGCTTCGCCTTCGTCACCTTGTTCCGCTACACCCACCGCAACGAGACGCAGTGGGAACAGGGCGAGCTCGTGCGCATGAGCGCGCGGACGAACGACGATGGCACCAAGCACCGCGTCCAGGCTGAGCGCACGGACGAGGGGCAGCTCCGCGTCACGGACGAGAACGGCACAACGCGCACGATGCCGGGCGACACCCTGCCGTCGACCTACTGGATGACGGCGACGGTCGAGCGCGCGCAGCTCCTCAACACCCAGAAGGGCAATCTGGCCGAGATCACCGTGGCGCAGCACCCCAAGACGGACTTGGTCCCGACGCCGGAGGGCCGCGTGCCGGCGCAGGGCTACACGATGTCCGGCGGGTTGGACGCCAAGGCCTGGTACGACGAGCAGGGGCGCTGGGTGAAGCTGACCTTTCAGGCGCGCGGCAGCACGGTGCGCTACGAACTGATCGAGCGCAGCGGTTTCGTGCCCACCTCGCCGAAGCTCGACTCCAAATCGTGACCGGACCTGCCGCGATGGACGAAACGCGGCGGCTGCTCCGGCCGTGGCAGCTGCTCGCCTACGCCGGGCCGGGCATTCCGCTGGCGGTGCTGCTGCTGCCGCTCTACGTCACGCTGCCCACCTACTATGCAGACGACCTGGGCGTGGGCTTCGCCGCCGTGGGCACGGTTCTCTTCCTCGTGCGCCTGTGGGACGTGGCGAGCGACCCTCTGATCGGCGTTCTCTCCGACCGCTCGCCGAACGCCTTCGGCCGCCGGCGGCCGTGGATGGTGGCGGGTGTTCCCATCCTGGTGCTCGCGGCGTGGCAGCTGTTCGCGCCGGCGGCCGGGGTGGGCTGGCCGCACCTGCTGATCTGGACGGTCCTGCTCTACCTTGGCGGCACGATGATCATGGTCCCCTACACGGCCTGGGCCGCCGAGCTGTCCCCCCACCACCACGAGCGCTCGCGGATCGCCGCCGTTCGGGAGGTGTCGCAACTCGTGGGCACGCTGCTGGCGCTGGGGATTCCGGCGCTGCTCGGCCTGGCCCGGCCCGACGTGATGACCGGCACGGCCCTGGGGCTGACGGTGCTGCTGCCGCTGGCCGTGGGGCTGGCGGTGTGGGGCCTGCCCGACCGGCCCATCGGGCCGGCGGCGAGCCATGCGGTCGCGCCGGGGCGCGCGCTCAAGCTGGTGTGGACGAACGGCCCCTTCCGCCAGCTGATCGGCGCCTACTTCATCAACGGCGTCGCCTACGGCCTGCCCGCGACGCTCTTCCTGCTCTACGTGGAGCACGTGCTGCGCGCGCAGGCGTGGGCGTGGCCGCTGCTGGGGCTCTACTTCGCCTGCGCCGTGGCGGCCGTGCCGGGATGGCTGTGGCTCAGCCGGCGCATCGGCAAGCACCGCGCCTGGATGGCCGCCATGGCGATGGCGGCGGCCGGCTTCTGGCCCGCGGCGCTGTTGGACGCCGGGCAGGTCGGCTGGTTCGTCCTCGTTTGCGTGCTGACCGGCGTGCCGCTGGGCGGGGAACTGGCCCTGCCGCCGTCGATGCAGGCGGACGTGGTGGACTACGACACCCTGCGCTCCGGTCGCCGGCGCGCGGGCCTCTTCTTCGCCGCCTGGGGCGTGGCGACCAAGGTGCCGCTGGCGCTCGCGGTCGGCATCGCCTTTCCCGCGCTCGACCTCGTCGGCTTCCAGCGCGAAGCCGCCGCGCAAACCGAGCCCGCGCTGTGGACCCTCGCCGGCCTCTACGCGCTGTTTCCCGTCTTCATCAAGCTGGCCGCCATCGCCATCGTCCGCGGCTACCCCATCGATGCCGCCGAACAAAACCGCATCCGCGACGCCCTCAACAAACATGAGGATGTTTAACCAAAAATGATCTTTGGAAACGACTGTCAGTCCAACGGACGCCTTCCAAGCGAGAGGTCGCGGAAATCTTGGGGAATGTGCCAGTCTCAACACAAAATGAGTTCGCACGATTGGTCGTGAGAGACCCATTCAGTGGCCGCGCGACGCCGGTGTCGAATGACAGATGGGATTAAACATCCTAGAGCATCGTGCGTGAAATCGCGTTTGCCGATAAAGCCGGAAACCTCACGATAGGTCCCCGTCTTTCCTGTGCGAGCAGATTCACGCACGAGCAAGCAGAATCACGCAGGTGATTCTGCTTTACGGCGATCTGCTCTAATGTTTACCGGCACTTTTCCCAAGACAGCCCCGATAATCTCGCTTGGAAGGCGTCCGTCTGACTGACAGATGCGATGAAACACGCGCGTGTTTCAGGCGCCTTTGCGGGCGAGGCTGCGGGCGCGGTGGCAGACGAACTGCCAGGCGAGCCAGGCGGCGGCGTCGGAGATCTTGGACTGCGGGTTGAAGCCGCTGGCCTTCCAGGTCATGGAGACGGCGCGTTCGATCTGCTTGGGCTGATAGTAGGTGAACGCCCGGCGCATGTAGGCCTGGTTGTAGGTGGTGCGGCTGTATTCGGCGTCGTAGGGGGCGTTCGCCGCGTAGTAGGCGTAGGACAACTCGTCGTCCTCGGTTTCGACGGCGCGGCCGAGCGCGATGCGGAAGCGCGACCACTTGGAGGGGTGCTCGCTTTCCAGATAGCGCTTCATGTGGGAGTAGAACATCTTGTAGTGCCGCAGCTCGTCGGCACAGATGCGCTTGCAGATTTCCTTGAGCACGGGCTCGTCGGTGGCGGTGCCCAGCGAGCCGTAGTAGGAGGACGTGCCGATCTCCACCATGCAGCGGGCGACCATCTCGCCGGAGCGGCTGCCGCGGATGGATTCCGTGGCGGTAATGTCGGGGCGGAAGCCCTCGACGAAGCGATAGAAGTGCTCGTTGTGGTCCCAGTTGGGGTCGGCGTACTCGCACCAGCGACCCAGCGATTCCCCGTGCTGGACTTCTTCGTACGCCCAGGCCTTGGCGTCCTCCTGGAAGTCGGGATCGTCGTGGAAGACGTTGCAGAGGTAGGTGGCGTAGTCGCGCGCGTTGTATTCGACGAGGCTGGCGGCCTTGGCGATCTTGAGGATTTCCGGATCGACCTGGGACGGGTCGAACTGGCTCCACGGAATGTCCGTCTCCATGTCCCAGTGGCGTTCGATCGACACCAGGGAGGTCTGGCGCTGATCATACTTGCCGGTGGGGCGCCCGTCCTTGTTGCCGCGGGGCATGTCCTGCGGCTGGGCCTGGGCCTGAACGGCGTCGTCCGTGGAAACCTGACTGTCGGCCATGTCGTCCGCCTCACGATTTCGGCGCGTTGGGATCACCGCGTGCTGTACGATGGGTTTCCCACCACGGGGATTTCAAGGCCCAACATGAAGAACCCCGCCAAAGGCGGGGTCCCTCGCAACGTCGGTTGGCCGGGCCGGGTCAGCCGGTGATGGCCCGCAGCCGGGCGTCGTTGACCTGGACGCGCCACGCCGCAGCGTCGCGCTCCTTCTCGTCCTTGGCGTCGTTGTAGTCGACGCGGGCGTTTTCGAGCGCTTTTTCGACCGCCGCCCGGTCGAGCTCGTCGACCTTTTCCGGGTGCTCGGCCAGGACGGTGCACCGCTCGCCGGTGACCTCGGCAAAGCCGCTGGCCACGAAGTAGCGCTCGTCCGGCTCGCGTCCGGACCGGCAGATCCCGATCACGCCCGGGCGGAGGGAGGAGATGAGCGGTGCATGCCGGGCCAGGACGCCGAATTGGCCTTCGGCGCCCGGCACGGTGACCATCTCGACATCCTCCGAGATCTCCAGCCGCTCGGGCGAGACCAGTTCGAAGGAAATGGCGTCGTTCGCGGCCATCGGCGTCCTCCCGGTCAGGCCGCCTCTTGGGCGAGCTTTTCGGCCTTCTCGACGGCTTCCTCGATGGTGCCGACGAGGTAGAAGGCCGCCTCGGGCAGGTGGTCGTAGTCACCCTGGCAGATGCCCTTGAAGCCCTTCACGGTGTCCTCGATGGACACGAGCTTGCCGGGCAGGCCGGTGAAGACCTCGGCCACGTGGAAGGGCTGGGAGAGGAAGCGCTGGATCTTGCGCGCCCGGGCGACGGTCAGCTTGTCCTCCTCGGACAGCTCCTCCATGCCCAGGATGGCGATGATGTCCTGCAGCGCCTTGTACTGCTGCAGGATGCGCTGCACCTCGCGCGCCGTCTCGTAGTGCTCCTCGCCCACGACGCGGCTGTCCAGGATGCGGCTGCTGGAGTCCAGCGGGTCGACGGCCGGGAAGATGCCCTGCTCGGCGATGGAGCGCGCCAGCACCGTGCTGGCGTCCAGGTGGGCGAAGGCCGTCGCCGGCGCCGGGTCCGTCAGGTCGTCGGCGGGCACGTAGATGGCCTGCACCGAGGTGATGGAGCCGGCCTGCGTGGAGGTGATGCGCTCCTGCAGGTTGCCCATCTCGGTGCCCAGCGTGGGCTGGTAGCCGACGGCCGAGGGAATGCGGCCCAGCAGCGCCGAGACTTCCTGGCCGGCCTGGGTGAAGCGGAAGATGTTGTCGATGAACAGCAGGACGTCCTTGCCCTCCTGCTCACGGAAGTACTCCGCCACCGACAGGCCCGTCAGGCCGACGCGGGCGCGGGCTCCCGGCGGCTCGTTCATCTGCCCGTAGACGAGCGAGGCGCGGGACTGGCCGCCGTCGGTCCGGATGACGCCGGAATCCAGCATCTCGTGGTAGAGGTCGTTGCCCTCGCGCGTGCGCTCGCCGACGCCGGCAAAGACCGAGTAGCCGCCGTGGGCCTTGGCGACGTTGTTGATCAGCTCCTGGATCAGCACCGTCTTGCCCACGCCGGCGCCGCCGAAGAGGCCGATCTTGCCGCCGCGCGGGTAGGGCTCGAGCAGGTCGATGACCTTGATGCCCGTCTCCAGGATCTCGGTCTCGGTGGACTGGTCCACGTACTCCGGCGCTTCCTTGTGGATCGACGCCGTTCCGGCCTCGGTCTCGATGGGGCCGCGCTCGTCGATGGGCTCGCCGATGACGTTCATCACGCGGCCCAGCGTCTCCGGCCCGACCGGAACGGAGATCGGCCCGCCGGTGTCGGTGACCTCCTGGCCGCGGACGAGACCCTCGGTGCCGTCCATCGCGATGGTGCGCACCGTGGTCTCGCCGAGGTGCTGCTCGACCTCAAGCACGAGCCGTCGGCCCTGGTTGTCGGTCTCGAGCGCGTTCAGGATCGCCGGCAGGTCGCCCTCGAATTGGACGTCCACCACAGGTCCCATGACCTGGGTGACCTTGCCGACGAGGTTCTTGCCAGTCGCCATCGCGTTGCTCGCTCCCCTCGTGGCGTGGCCGCGTGTGCGCCGCCAGTTACTTCATCGACTCCGCGGCGGAGACGATCTCGTTCAGCTCGGTCGTGATGACCGCCTGGCGCGTGCGGTTGTAGGTCATCGTGAGCTTATCGATCATGTCGTCCGCGTTGCGCGTGGCGCCGTCCATGGCGGTCATGCGCGCGCCCTGTTCGCCGGCGTTGTTCTCCAGCAGGGCGCGGTAGACCTGGACCGCGAGGTTGCGCGGCAGCAGGTCGGCCAGGATCTGCTCCTCGGCCGGCTCGAAGATGTAGCTGCCGCCGGCGCCGGCCGCATCGCCCTCGCTCTGGGCCGCGGACTCCGCGTCCTCGCTCTCGCCGGGTGCCGCTTCCTCGTGCACCGAGAAGGGCACCAGCTGCATCGTCGTCACGATCTGACGGATCGGCGACTTGAAGCGGGCGTAGATGAGGTTGCAGACGTCGAACTCGCCGTCGCCGTACATCTCGGTGATGCGATCGGCGACGCGCCGGGCGGAATCGTAGTTCAGCTCCGGCTTGGCGATGTCCTCCAGGGTGTCGACGATCAGGCTCTGGTAGCCGCGGCGGAGCTGGTCGCGGCCCTTGCGGCCGACGCACAGCACCTTGACCGTCTTGCCCTCTTTTTGAAGCGCGTCGATGCGCCGGCGCGCCTCGCGCACGATGTGCGTATTGAAGCCGCCGCACAGGCCCCGGTCGGTCGTGCAGACCACGATCAGGCGCGTCTGGTCCTGGCCCGTGCCCGCCAGCAGCGCGGGCACGCCCGGCCGGCCCTCGACGCCCGCAGCGAGCTCACCGAGCATGCGCTGCATGCGCACCGCGTAGGGCCGCGCCGCCTCGGCCTGTTCCTGGGCGCGGCGCAGCTTGGCGGCCGCGACCATCTTCATGGCCGAGGTGATCTTGCGCGTCGACCGAACCGAGTTGATGCGGTTGCGGAGTTCCTTGAGGCTGGCCACGGCGTGTCGCCTCCCGACCGTTTCACCCGAGCAGGGTTAGGCGAACTTCTTCGAGAAGTCCTTGATGAAGCTCTGAAGGCGCTCCTCGAGGTTGTCGGAGATCTTGCCTTCCTCGCGGATGGCCTTGAGCAGCTCCTGCCCGTTGGCGCGGAACTCGTCGAGCAGCTGCTTCTCGAAGCGCTGCACGTCCGAGGTCTGCAGGTGGTCCAGGAAGCCGCGCACGCCGGCGAAGATCGCCACGACCTGCTCCTCGACCTTGAGCGGCGAGTACTGGTCCTGCTTGAGCAGCTCGACCAGCCGCGCGCCGCGCTGCAGCAGGCGCTGCGTCGAGGCGTCGAGGTCGGAGGCGAACTGGGCGAAGGCCTCCATCTCGCGGTACTGCGCCAGGTCCAGCTTGATGCGGCCGGCGACCTGCTTCATCGCCTTCGTCTGGGCGGAGGAGCCAACGCGCGAGACGGAGATGCCCACGTTGATCGCCGGGCGCACGCCCTTGTTGAAGAGCTCCGTCTCCAGGAAGATCTGGCCGTCCGTGATGGAAATCACGTTCGTCGGGATGTAGGCGGCGACGTCGCCGGCCTGCGTCTCGATGATCGGCAGCGCCGTCAGCGAGCCCGCGCCGTGATCCTCGTTGAGCTTCGCCGCGCGCTCCAGCAGGCGGGAGTGCAGGTAGAAGACGTCGCCCGGGAAGGCCTCGCGGCCCGGCGGCCGGCGCAGCAGCAGCGACATCTGGCGGTACGCAGTGGCGTGCTTCGACAGGTCGTCGTAGGTGAGCATCGCGTGCATGCCGTTGTCACGGAAGTACTCACCCATGGCGCACGCCGCATACGGCGCCAGGAACTGCATCGGCGCGGGCTCGGAGGCCGTGGCCGCGACGATGATCGAGTAGTCCAGCGCGCCCTGGTCTTCCAGCGTCTTGACGAGCTGGGCGACGGTGGAGCGCTTCTGCCCGATCGCGACGTAGATGCAGTAGAGCTTCTTGGACTCGTCGTCCGTGTCGTTGACGGACTTCTGGTTCAGGATCGTGTCCAGCGCGATCGCCGACTTGCCGGTCTGGCGGTCGCCGATGATGAGCTCGCGCTGACCGCGCCCGATCGGGACCATGGCGTCGATCGCCTTGAGCCCGGTCTGCATGGGCTCCTCGACCGACTTGCGCGGCATGATGCCGGGCGCCTTGACGTCGGCGCGGCGCTGCTCGGTGGCGTTGATCGGGCCCTTGCCGTCGATCGGGTTGCCCAGGGCGTCCACGACGCGGCCCAGCAGCTCCTTGCCCGCGGGCACGGAGACGATGCGGCCGGTGCGCTTGACCGTGTCGCCCTCGCGGATGTGGCGGTCCTCACCGAAGAGAACGATGCCGACGTTGTCGGTTTCCAGGTTCAGCGCCATGCCCATGACGCCGCCCGGCAGCTCGACGAGCTCGCCGGCCTGAACGTTGTCCAGCCCGTAGACGCGCGCGACGCCGTCGCCCACGGACAGGACCTGCCCGACCTCGGCGACATCCGCCTCGGCGCCGAAGCTCTCGATCTGCTCCTTGAGGATGGCGGAGATTTCCGAAGCGCGGATGTCCATCGTCACCCAGCCCCTTTCAGCGCGTGTTCAAGGCGATTGAGCTTGCTGCGCAGCGAGTTGTCCACCATGCGCGAGCCCACGCGCACGACCATGCCCCCGATGAGGGAGCGGTCGACCGTGGTCTCCAGATGGACCTTCCCGCCCACGCTCTGCCGCAGCGCTTCTTCCAGCTGCTGCGCTTGCTTGTCCGTCAGCTCGCGCGCGACGGTCACCTGGGCGGTGATCTCGCCGCGCCGGCGCGCGAGTTCGTCCAGATAGGCCTGCGCCATCTCGGGCAGCGCGAACAGCCGCCCGTTGCGCGCCACGAGCTGGACGAAGTTGACCGTGACCGGATCGGCGCCGGCGTCGTCCATGACCCGCTTCATGGCCGCGACCTGCCGCTGCCGGCCATAGAGGGGATTGCGGATGAAGCGGCGCAGGTCGTCGCTGTCCGCGATGAGCTGCTGGAGCCCGCGCAGATCCTCGGCGACCGCGTCCAGCTTCTTCTTCTCGTCCGCGAGTTCCAGCAGCGCTTGCGCGTAGCGCGCCGCCAGCCCGCTCATCAGGGTCGATGCCACCGCGTCAGCCCCCCGAAGTATCCTGCGGAAGATGTCCGGTGCGTACCAGACCGCACAGGGATGAGCACGAACGGCTCTCCCGTCCGTGAGCATGCGCCGGGTACCACAGCACCATCGGCGGTGCAACACGCCGCCGTCGGCAAACCGGTTAGCCGACCCAAGGTGTTACAGAAACCCGTACGGGTCCACGTCCACGTACAGCCGCGCCTTGTTGGGAACCTCGATTTGGGCCAGCCACGCGCGCAGGAGCGGCTGCGGCGCCAAGTCGCGGCGCGTCTTGAGCAGCAGGCGCCGCCGGTGCCGGCCGCGCAGCACCGCCAGCGGGGCGGGCGCGGGGCCGAGCACCTCCACGCCCTCGCGCACGGGCGCCGTGCGGGCGAGGGCGCGCGCCAGGGAATCGGCCTGATCCTCTTCCGGCGAGGAGACGATCAGCGCCACCAGCCGCGTGAAGGGCGGCATCTCCGCCAGCTTGCGGTTCTCCGCCTCCACCGCGAGGAAGGCGTCGCGGTCGCCGGACACGAGTGCTTCCAGCACGGGGTGCTCGGGCCCGTAGGTCTGCAAGAGCACGCGCCCCGGCTTCTCGGCGCGGCCCGCGCGCCCGGCGACTTGGTGCAGCAGCTGATAGGTGCGCTCGCCCGCGCGCAGGTCGCCGCCCGCCAGCCCCAGGTCGGCGTCCACCACGCCCACGAGCGTCAGCCCCGGAAAGTGGTGGCCCTTGGCGACGATCTGCGTGCCGATCAGCAGGTCCACCTCGCCCCGGCGCACGCTTTCCACGAAGCGGGCGGCGGAATCGGGGCCGGTGACGGTGTCGCTCGCCATCAGCGCCGTGCGCGCGTCGGGGAAGAGCGCGCGCACCTCCTCCGTCAGCCGCTCCACGCCGGGCCCGCAGGCGGCGAGGCTGTCCGCCGCCTCGCACTCGGGGCAGGTGTCGGGCGCCTTCATGGCGAAGCCGCAGTGGTGGCATTGCAGCCGGTGGATCAGCCGGTGCTCCACCAGCCACGCCGTGCAGTAGGGGCATTGCAGCCGGTGTCCGCACGACCGGCACAGCACCAGCGGCGCGTAGCCCCGCCGGTTCAGGAACAGCATCGCCTGCTCGCCCGCCGCCAGGGTTTCCGCCAGGGCGTCGCGCAGGCCGGGCGCGATGTAGGAGGTGCCGTGGCCTTCGATGGGCGTCGGGCGGTCCGTGCGCATGTCGATGGGCTCGACCGCCGGCAGCGCCGCGCCCGCGTGGCGCTCGGGCAGGTGGACGCTGTCGTAGCGCCCGGCGCGCACGTTCTCGATGGATTCCAGCGAGGGCGTGGCCGAGGTCAGCACGCACGCGATCCCGCCCAGGCGCGCGCGCACCACCGCCATGTCGCGGGCGTGGTAGGGCACGCCGTCCTCCTGCTTGAAGGCGGGTTCGTGCTCCTCGTCCACGACGATCAGGCCCAGCGCCGGATAGGGCAGGAAGAGCGCCGAGCGCGCGCCCACGACCACCCGTGCCTCGCCGCGCGTCACCGCGCGCCAGGTGTCGCGGCGCTGCGCCTGGGTGAGGTCGGAATGCCACTGCGCCGGCTCGACGCCGAATCGGCGCTCGAATCGCTCCAGCCACTGGGCGGAGAGCGCGATCTCGGGCAGCAGCACCAGCACCTGCCGCCCCTGCGCCAGCGCCGCCTTCACGGCCTGGAAGTACACCTCCGTCTTGCCGGAGCCGGTGACGCCGTCCAGCAGCGTCACCGCGAAGGCATCGGCCTGGACCTTCGCCACGAGCGCATCCGCCGCCTGCCGCTGCGAGTCGGACAGCGGCGGGCCCTCGGGCAACGCCTCGGGCAGCGTGCCGGGGGCGTGGGGATAGACCGGCACCTGCTCCAGCGCGCCCGCGTCCGCCAGCCCGCGCACCACGGCGCTGCTCACCGCCGCCTCGCTGGCCAGCTCGCCCGCCGGGCGCGCCAGGCCGTCCGCCAGCACGTCCAGCACGCGCCTGCGCGCCGCCGTGAGGCGCACCGGCAGGGTCTCAGGGGCCATCGCCCGGCGGTAGGCGAGGCGCGGGGCGGGCGGCTCCAGCGCGGCCGGCACGGGCAGGCTCATCTTCAGCACCGCGCCCGGCTCGGCCAGGTAGTAGCGCGCCACCCAGTCCACGAACTGGCGCACCGGCAGCGGCAGGGGCGGCGCGTCGCACACCCGGAGGATGCGCTTGAGCTTGTGGGCGGGCACCTTCGCCGTGTCGGGATCGGTTTCCCACACCGCGCCGGCGACGCGGCGGCTGCCCAGGGGCACCTCCACGATCGCGCCCGGCGCGACGGCCGTTTCCGGGGGCAGCAGGTAGTCGTACGCCTCCCCCAGCGGCAGGGGCAGCAGCACGCGCACGCGCCCCGGCTGCGCCTCGAAGCCGGGCAGGTCGGCGCTGGCTGGCGGGTTGGCGGCTGCTCCGCCCATGCTCTAGACTTCCTCCGCCACGCGGGGCCCGATGACGCCCCGCCCGGAAACCCAAGGGGACGGCATGGAATTCTTCGTCGACACGGCCGACACCAGCGAGATCCGCGAGCTGGCCGCCACCGGCCTGCTGGATGGTGTTACCACCAACCCCTCGCATGTCGCCAAGACCGGACGCGACATGTTCGAGGTGATCCACGAGATCTGCGAGCTGGTGGCCGGGCCGGTCAGCGCGGAGGTCGCGGCCACCGACCACGACGGCATCGTGGCCGAGGGGCGTGTGCTCGCCGGCATCGCCGACAACGTCGTGGTCAAGGCGCCGCTGACGACCGAGGGCCTCAAGGCCACGCGCACGCTCACCGACGAGGGCATCCCGGTGAACGTGACGCTGTGCTTCTCGGCCGCGCAGGCGCTGCTGGCGGCGAAGGCGGGGGCACGCTACGTCTCCCCCTTTATCGGGCGGCTGGACGACATCGGCCACGACGGTGTGCAGGTGCTGGCGGAAATCCAGCGCATCTTCGACGCCCAGCCCGAGCTGGAAACCGAGGTGCTCGTCGCCTCCGTCCGCCACACCACCCACGTCACCGAGGCGGCGAAGATGGGCGCGCCCGTCGCCACGCTGCCGCCCAAGGTGCTGTGGCAGATGTTCCAGCATCCGCTGACGGACAAGGGCCTCGCGGCCTTCCTCGCCGACTGGGAAAAGACGGGGCAATCCATCATCCGCAGCGGGCAGGCGGGCGCATGACCAACGGCAAGCGCAACGATCCGCCCGCCAGCGATCCGGGCGCGAACGAGCCGGCGGCCGGCGGCGACACGACGCTGACCGACACGGCCGTTGCCGACTACCTGCGCCGCCACCCCGACTTCCTGGCCCGCCACCCCGACCTGCTGGACGTGCTGGAGGCGCCCGCGCGCGACCACGGCGAGGGGGTCGTCGATCTCCAGCAGTTCATGATGGACCGTCTGCGCGGCGAGATCACGCGCCTGCGCGAGAGCCGCGACGACCTCGTGCACACCTCGCGCATCAACATGAACGCCCAGGCGCGGGTGCATCAGGCCATGCTCACGCTGCTCGCCGCGCGCAGCTTCGAGCACCTGATCGAAACCGTCGCCACCGACCTGCTCGTCATCCTCGACCTCGACGCCATCACCATCTGCGTCGAGCAGCCCCACGACGGCGGCGTGCCCAGCCGGTTGCGCGGGGTGCACCAGCTTCAGCCCGGCACGGTCGAGGCCTTCCTGGGCGGCCAGCGGCAGTGCGTCTTCCTCGCCGACGTCATCGGCGAGCCCGAGCTGTTCGGCGAGGCCGCGGGGCTCGTGCGCTCCGCCGCGCTGCTGCGCCTGCACATCTCCGACGCCACGCCGCCGGCGCTGCTCGCGCTCGGCTCGCGCGCGCCCGATCAATTCGAGCCCGGCCAGGGCGGCGACCTGCTCTCCTTCCTCGCCCGCGCGCTGGAACGCACCATCCGCCTGTGGCTCGACCTGCCCGCGCCCCAATAAACACGGCGTGTTTAATCGCGTTTGTCAGGCCGACGGACGCCCGAGGAACGCGGTGTTTGGGGCTATCTTGGGGAAGGTGCCTGTCGACAGATGAGTCTCGTAATTTCGTAGGGCGGCATCGCCGTCAGGCATGCCGCCGCGATATCACCGAGCCGGTGGAACCAGGAATTCGCTGTCGGGGTCGTGCGCGCGGTAGCGCTGCTTGGCAACGCGCGGATGCTGGACGGCGTAGCAGTAGCAGCAGCCGTGCGGGCAGGTGTCGTAGGCGCCGATGTCGCGGGCCTGATGGCATTCGCAGCCCTTGCGCGCGCCCTTGGCCTTCTGCCGCCCGATGTCGTGGCCGGCGACGCAGGCCAGGCGATCGGCGTCGATGCAGCGGGCGGGTTCCAGCGGCGAGAACAACGGGTCCGGCCGCAGCTCCGGCTGGGCGCACAGGCGCGGGGCAAAGCCGTGGCGCTGGACCGTGCGCGCCAGCTCGTCCAACAGCGCGGTTTTGTCTTCGGCCGGCGGGTCCCACCAGGTGAAGCCGTGCCGTTCGGCGGCGGCGTTCGTGTTGCGCAGGGTCTTGCGGTAGAGTTGCGCGACGGAGAACACGGCCTCGTCGCTCACACCTTCCAGGCGTTCGGCCAGCCACGCCACGGTGTCGCGGTGCCACTGCGGCGGGGTGAGGTCGCTGAACAGCACGGGGTCGTAGCGCCAGACCAGCGTGGCCGGCCCGAAGCGCTCGGCGATCTCGTGCATGCGGGCGATGGAGCGCTCGGCGTCGATCACCGAGGTTTCCAGGGCGCGCGGGTAGGCCGTGATCGTGTACTGCACGACGAAGGGAAAGCCGCGCGCGTGCACCGCCGCCAGCGCGTCCATGAAGGGGCCGGCGTTCTTGGTCCAGAACACGAAGCCGTCGCAGCCCTCGGGGCTGAGATCGACGGTGTAGGCCTTGCCCGAGAAGGCGTTCACGCCCTTGCACCAGCCCGCATCCAGCCGCCGCCGGAACCACGTCGGGTAGAAGGCCGGAATGTCGGTGCGATGGCTGGCGGAGACGATCATGGCGGCGTTTCGCGAGCGCCTGTTCACAGTGCCTGGATGATCCCCACCCCCTCTGCCGGCACGGCGCGATGCCCCGCGCCGGCCTCTCCCCCTCCCCTTCGCCAAGGGGAGGGGGAGATCGTGTGGGGGTGGGGATGTCGCGACTTCATGTGGCGGCCCGCGTGGTCGGGCAGGGCTATCCGTCAGAGCCGAGTGCGTCGGCGACAGCATCGAGCGCCGCATCGCGGTCGAAGCGCTCGGCGATGAGCTGGTCCAGGGTGAGGGGGCACCGGGACGGCGCCGTGACCTGAACCTCGTCGTTCGCGGCGAAGCTGTCGTTCGCGTCGGCCACGGCGTCGCGCCAGATGGCATCCACGTCGAGCTGCCGGCGCATGCCGGGCGAGAAGGCGCGCCGGGCCTGGCGCTGATGCGTCCGGGCTTCCTTGCGCCAGTCGCGAGACGGTTCCGCCTCGGGCCGCGCGGCGGCCTTGATGAGATGGGCCAGGGTTTGCAGCAGGTGTTCTTCCGTCTTGTTCAGCTCGCTGCGCCCCAAGTCCGCCACCTCGTCGGACAGGTGCTCGACGTCCAGGCGGTTGTGCCCGCGCAGCTCGCGCAGCCGCGCGGCCTGCTCCTGCGTCCAGGTATAGAAGTCGCGCTCGTAGAGCGTGCCGGCGCCCATGCCGAGTCCCTCCGTCACACGCGCAAGGCTACTATGAATGCGCAACACGCGGAACCGACGATGAACCAAGGACGTATCCGCGGAACCTCGCCAGGGTTCTTTGCACGCTGAAGCGTGCGAGGCGCTGAAAGCGCCTGTCCACCTTCAGGAGGACAGCCCGTCGAAGACGGGCTCGCGCGCCGCAGGCGCGCAAAGACAGAATGAGGCCATGCCTTCCGCTTTTTGAGCGTCTGTATACCACACCGCCGGGCCCGCCCTCACGCCCGCTGCACCACGCCAGACACGATCGCGACCAGCATCAAGCCCGTGAACCAGCCGTAGAGGATGTTGATCCACTTCAGAACATTCAGCCACACCCAATTGGGCGTCCACATCGCCTGCTGCTCCAGCCCGACGATCGGGAGCAGGATGTCGAGCGTATAAAAGAATGCGCTGAAATCCGGGTAATCCTTCAGGATGGGGAGGTCGCAGTCGGGCCAGTCGCTTGCGCATGCGCCTTCCCACGCGGCATGCACCAGGATGTCGCCGTCCGTTGGCACCATCAGTCCGGCGCCGCTGGCGGCCCAGAAAACGACGAAACTGAGGCCGAAGAGGGCGAAGAAGACCGCGAACAGCGGCCAGACCCGGTGGCCGTAACCGATGAGCTGTTCCACGAACAGCCACTTCAACGGCGCGAGCCGTTGCCACGACGAAATGCGCGCGACCCAGGTTCGCACGCGCGCGTCCGCATCCATATCCGGCGATATGCCCACATCGTCGCGCAGCGCACGGGTGTGTTTCTCGCGCAGCACGCGGTGGTAGTCGCGGTGGTGCCCGATCGCGCGATAGACGTCGGCAAGCTGGTCGTAGGGCTGCGGGCGGAAGCGTGACAGCTCCGCCCTGCCGTCCGGGGAGCCGGCCGTGCCGCGTTGATGATGCGCGGGCTGAAACCGCAGCCACCGCAGGCGCGCGTCCACATTAAGCGTCGAGTTCCCGACAAAGCGCTCGTACCTGAATTGGTCCAGACCGATGACGCCGGGTGCGTTCTCGGGCTCGGTGTCGGCGAGCCGGTCCGCGAAATAGGCGACATGGGCGCCGCGCAGGTCAATGTGGCCGTCGATGCGGCCCGGTACCTTGCTGTCGTCACGCACTGAATCCAGGTGCAGCGTTCCCTCGACCCGGATGTCCCGAAGATCGAACGCCGAACCACGCGGCTGTTTGATCACACTGTCCGTGAGATCGAGGTCGCGGCGAACCGTGGCGCCGCGGAAATGTATCGTCCCGTCGCTCTTGAACCCGTTGGACAAAAGCGCCTTGCCTTCGATCACCGCGTGCTCGGTAACAAGCGCGATGCTGTGCTTGGCAGTCAAGGTGCTGTTGTGGGCATCGAGATCCCCCTCGATCCGGGCGCCACGGAAATTTACCGTCCCCGTAATATTTGCGTTTTCGCTCAGAAAAACGGTTCCACCGATCCGCGCCCGGTCGCAAAAGAGCGCGTCACCGTCCGCTTTGGTCAGCGTACTGCCCGAAGCGTCGAAATCGCCATGGATCTGCGCTCCAGAAAACCTTATTTCTCCCTTGATTCTCGCGCCGTTGCGAAGAAGAACACTGCCTTCGACGTTCGCGCGATCGGCATCGATGCCGCCCGGCACCGTGCTGCCTTGCAAGGACAGCAAGCTCAGGTGGGCATCCTGCGCCGTGATCGGCGCATCGGACGACAGGGTGCAGTTGTCCAGGTAAAGCGGCAGAACGTTTTTGCATCGGCTCAGGTCGAGCTGGCCCTCGATCGTGGCATTTTCGAGGTCGACACCCTTTTCGTGCACGGGCGCTTTTTCGTCCCCGCCCAGGGCGAGGAAACGGATGAAGGAAGCGCGGATCGGGGGTTTTTCATGCTCATCCAGAACGCAAGTCTCACCCTGTCGAGCAGCAGCGTGCAAGTCGTCTTCCGCCGGCAAGAGCCCGTTTTCGGTGTCCTGGTCCTTGAACTCTTTAAGGGTGCGGCCGGCGGGGCGGGCGGCTTGGGTCATGGCGGCCTCGTCGCGGGCTGGGCGTTTCGGTGTCGAACCGCTGCATGCCGCATACAGCCGTGAGTCGCAACCGCGCCGCGTGTGTCGCGTGAATAGGACCGCGCGTCAGGCCGGAGCGTTGTCGAGCGTGCTTTCCACCAGCCGCCGCAGCGAGGCGTTCGCGGCGACGGGTTCGGTCCGCCACAGCCGCAGCGTGCATTCCAGCGCCCGCGCGTCGTCCGGCAGCGGCGCGAAGGCGCGCGGGTCACGGGGCCAATCCACGGCCGCGAAGAGCGCGTCCATGAAGGTCGCGGCGTCCACGTCCGCGACGCGCAGCAGCCGCCCGGCATAAAGCATCGGCACACCGGCCCGCGTGGCTTCGAACGCGCCAATGCGGTGGTCGGGGAAGCCGGTGAAGTGCCCGGCGTCATCCCGGCTCAGCCCGGCCACATCCGCACGCAACCAGCGCACGCACGCGGCGACCCGTTCCGTTTCCGGCGGCACGCGGCGCGCGCCCGGCAACGCGAACGGCACCAGCCGCCCGCCCGTCGGGTTTTCTGTGTCACGCATCGCGCCCTTCCCGCCAAGCTCTGGCCGTTTTGCATATTAAAGTATGCACGCCGCGAACGTTCCGGGCGGCGCGTATGTGACTCATAGTCTGTAGACTGATCGGCGACAACCCGGGCCATATCCGGGTATGTCGGTGCTCGGCCACTTGGCGCGGAACGTGCGCGACCGCCGCCAGCAACAGGGCTGGTCGCAGGAGGGCCTTGCCGAGCACGCGGGGCTTCACCGCACCTACGTCAGCGGCATCGAACGCGAGAAACGCAACCCGACGGTGACCGTGGTGGAACGCCTCGCCGGCGCGCTTGAAACGCGTCCGTGCTGTCTTTTGTGCCCGTGCGCGCCGAGGGATGAGCCCCGATCGTGCGCGTGTGCGGCTTCAAACGAGGCGAGCTGACGCGGTTTCAGCGAAACGCGGTTCGATGCCGCGCCTCGGCCGCGATGGGCGGGATCGCCCGCCTGCGCGGGCGATGACGGGTGGGGGAGGTTCGGGCATCGCGGCTTCCCCCGCCATCGTCGTCACAGCGCTCATGCCGCCGGGCTTGATCCTGCGGTGTTGCGATGAGCCCACCCGGTGCGGGCGCCCCGCGATGTCGGGGATCGGGGCGCCGCCCCTCGGACGGCGCCCCGGGACACGTCGCTCGTCACATGCTTCCGAAGATCGCGCGTGGCAGGGCCAGGGGCACGTCGGGGAAGATGATGCAGATCGCCAGGCCCACGACCTGAAGCGCCAGGAAGGGCAGGGCGGCGGCGAAGATTTGCGTCGTCGGGATGGCGTTCGGCGTCACCCCGCGGATGTAGAAGAGCGCGTAGCCGAAGGGCGGCGACAGGAAGCTCATCTGCATGTTCACGAGGTAGATGATGCCGAACCACAGCACCTTCTCGTCGCCCGACACGCCGGGCAGCCCGAACAGCCCGGTGAACTCCAGCGATTCCACGATGGGGATGAAGATCGGCACGGCCAGCAGCAGGATGCCCACCCAGTCCAGGAACATGCCGAGGAAGACCAGGATCACCATCATCAGCACCAGGATCCCGTAGGGGCCGAGGCCGGTGCCCATGATCAGCTCCTGCACGAAGGTCTGGCCGCCCTGCAGGATGTAGAAGCCGACGAAGATCGTGGCGCCGAAGATGATCCACAGCACCATCGCCGTGGCCTTCATCGTGCCGAAGCTCGCCTCGCGAAGGCTCTGCACCGAAAGCCGCCCGTGCATCGCCGCCACGATCAGCGCGCCGAAGCTGCCGATGCCCGCGGCCTCCACCGGCGTCGCCGCGCCCGTGAAGATCACGCCCAGCACCACGGCGATCAGGATCACCGGCGCCAGCATCTTGCGCAGCAGCCGCAGCTTGTCCGCGAAGTTCACGCGCTCGCTGAGCTCAAGCGCCGGCGCCGCCGACGGCTTGAGCCACGCCCGGATCGCCACGTAGCCGATGTACAGCCCGGACAGCACCAGCCCCGGCAGGACCGAGCCCACGTACAGCTCGCCCACGGATTCCTGCGCCACGACGCCGTAGATGATCGCCAGGATGGACGGCGGCACCAGGATGCCCAGCGTGCCGCCCGCCATGATCGAGCCCAGCGCGATCTTGGGGTCGTAGTTGCGCTTGAGCATCGCGGGCAGGGCGATGATGCCCATCGTCACCACAGCGGCGCCGATGACGCCCACCATCGCGGCCATGATGGTGGAGGCCACGATCGTCGCCATCGCCAGGCTGCCGCGCAGGCCGCCGAGCCACTTGTAGATCGTGTCGAACAGCTCGTCGATGATCCCCGCGCGCTCCAGCATGGAGGCCATGAAGATGAACAGCGGGATGGCCGAGAGCTGATAGTTCGTCATCAGCGGGAAGATGCGCGTGGGGATGATGTTCAGCATGCCCTGGCCGCCCACTAGGTAGATGAACACCACGCCCAGCGAGCCGGTGCAGAACACCAGCGGCATCCCCGCCGCGAGCAGCACCAAGAGGGCGCCGAACATCAGGAACGACAGGGTCGCAATGTCGATGCCCTGCAGCGATCCCGCCAAGCGCCACAGGAACTTGGCGTCGCCGTAGGGGTCGTAGAAGGCGACGTTGATCACCTCCACCGCCAGCAGGAGGGCCATTGCCCCGGCGACGAGGGTGAGCAGCCAGCCCAGGCCGGTGGTGGGCACGGGCACGCCGGCGGCGGCGCGCCGCGCGGCGCTGCCGCGGCTGGAATGCGCTTCAGCCATGATCGGGCGCCTTCCGCTCGATCCCGTTGAAAACCAGGATGTCCTTGATCAGTCGGCTGACGCCTTGCAGCAGCAGGAACAATCCGCCCAGCACCAGCGTGAACTTCACCGGGTAGTACTGGATCGCCCACTCGGTGAAGGAAACCTCGTTGGACATGCCGCTGGCCCAGAAGAACAGTTCCTTGTTCATCGACTGCGAGAAGAAGGTCCAGGCCGTCCACACGAAGCCCAGCGCGAAGGCGATGAAGAAAGCCGAGGTCAGGATGTCCAGCGCCGCCCGGCCGCGCGGGCCCGCGTTGGAATAGAAGACGTCCACGCGTACGTGCGCGTCGTACAGGTACGCGTACGCCCCGGCGAGGACGTACTGCATCCCGAACATCAGGAACATGCTCTCGTGCGCCCAGTTCGTCGGCGAGTTGAACACCGTGCGCACGATGACCTCGTAGAAGTAGACGACGACCGCGATCACCGTCCAATAGGCCACGAAGCGGCCCATGAAGTCCGAGATTCCATCCACCCAACGCGTGAACAGCGTCGTCGGGATCAGGACGTCCTTGAAACGCTCGTGGCCCTCGGGAACGTCTTCCTCGCCCGCGGCGCCGGCGCCGCGGATCCGGACGATGAGCATGTAGACGAGGGGGAAGGCGATCAGGCCGCCCCAGTACAGCCAGTGGGGAAGGACGAACTCGATGTCCGCGTCGAACATGCGGTCACTCTGGATCGTTTTGAGGTGCGTGCCGGTAGCAGGCGGGCGGACGGGGCCGGGCCGCCACAAAAGCGGCCCGGCCGAGGCTGTCAGATGTCCAGCGAGTAGTCCTTGATGTCGGACTTCTCGATGAGGGCGACCGACGGGTTCTGCATCAGCTCGAGCTGGAGCTTGAACACCCTGGCGGCATTCTTGTCCTTGTTCGCCCACTTGAACCAATTCGGGATCGCCACCTTGCGGAACTCTTCCACATCCTGTTCGGAGAGCCGCGTGACCTCGACACCGGCTTCCGCGTACTTCTTCCAGGCCTTGTTGTTGGCTTCCTGAATGCCCGCGTAGTGGCGGCGCGAATAGGCGTCCACCAGCTCGGGGAAGAGCGTCTTCATGCGCTCGGACAGCGAGTCCCACACGCGCCGGGACACGGAAATGTCCATCAAGTCCACCGGCTGGTGCAGGCACGGCGTCGAGGTCGGGCCCATCATGATGTAGTCCGTGATCTGATGGAACCCGAGGTCGTAGTTGACCGCCGGCCCGACGAAGTCGGCGGCGTCGATCGTGCCCTTCTCCAACGCCGGATAGACGTCGGAGCCCGGCAGCAGCGTCGTCTGCGCCCCGATGTCGGAGAAGCAGTCCGCCACGATGCCGCCCGGGACGCGCAGCTTCAGGTTTTTCAGGTCATCCAGCGAGGTGATGGGTTTCTTGGAATGCACCAGATTCAGATCGTGGTGCACGTGACCGATGAACTTCAGCCCGAAGCCGCTGTACAGCTCGTCCGCGAGTTCGCGGCCGCCGTAGCTGTCGAACAGCATGTCCCACATGTGCGGGTGGTTCGGGCCCATGGGATAGGACGACAGGAACACGCCCGCGGGCATCCGCCCCGCCCAGTAGACGGTGAAGACGTTCATGCCGTCCAACACGTTGTTGCGCACGGCGTCCATGAGCTGGAAGTCGCCGGAAACGGCCCCCGCCGGAAACGGCTTGATCCCGATCTCGCCGTCGGTGAGATCGGGCATTTCCTTGGCCCACTGTTCGAATATCTTGTAGCCGGTCGTGCCCGGCTGCCACGAGGACTGCATGCGCAGCGTGCGCGCCGGGGCCGCGTTGACCAGGCTGGTCGAGGCCACGATGGCCGGGGCGCCCGCGATCGCGGCCGCGCCGCCTTTGAGGAAATTGCGGCGGCTGCCGGCCGCCGTCTGCGCCTTCTTCGTTTTCGTCATGACGTGAATCCTCCCCGTTCGTGCGTGCGCCACACCGCGATCGGCGGAGGGGCGCACGCTCCCTTTCGAAAGGCAAGGATATCGCAAACTGATCCGGAACCAAAATCCGGATCAACCATATGGCGTACGAATAATCCTTTTGTGATCGTTTGGCTTGCTAACGGCGCTCCGGTGGGCACCGACGAAACGCGCACTGGTCGAAAATGTTTTGCCGGAATGTGCGTGCGGGTAAATGGGCGCGCTGGACAGCGTTTGGACGCCACGAGGTGGCATCAATATTTTTTTAAACCGTTCGTTCCAGATTCCCCCGCCATCCCGCGACAGACGGGGCACGACAGGGAGAAGCACGATGCGTGGTTTCCGTTGGGGCGGCCGGTGCGTCGCCGCCCTCATTCTGGCGACGATGGCGATGGCGGGTGCCGGCGGGGCCGTGCACGCCGCAGACGCCTGCAAGACCTTCACCACCTCCGGCAGCAATTATCCGCCGGTCATCTACCGCGACGGCGACCGCTACGTCGGCGCCGCCGTGGACGTGGTGCGCGAAGCCTTCGAGCGCGCGGGCGTGGCTCTGGAGACGACGCACGTCGGGCCGTTCAAGCGCGTGCTCATGCAGGCGCGACGGGGCGAGCTGGACGGCCTGCCCGGACTGTACAAGACCGAGGAGCGCCAGCAGCACTTCCGCTACGTCGCGCCCATCGGCCCCGATCCCGTGGCCGTGTTCGTGCGCTCGGATAGCGGCATCCAGTTCACCGAGCTCGCGGACCTCAAGGGACATCGCGGGGCGACGCGCCTGGGCGACAGCTTCGGCGGCGACTTCGACAGCTACGCCGAGAAGCATCTGAACCTCTCGCGCCACGGCAAAGTGACGAACATCATGAAGATGCTGGATGCCGGGCGCGTGGATTACGTGGTCTTCGGCTACTACGCCGGCCTCAAGGCGGCGCGCGAGGCCGGGGTGTCGGACGGCATCGCCGCGCGCACGGACACCTGGGTCACCAACAACCCGCTGTGGCTGGTGATCTCCAAGAAGAGCGGCTGCACCGGCGTCGCCGACGCCGTCGCTGAGGCGTTGCGCGCCTTGCGGGACGACGGCGCGTTCCAGGGGGCCGTGGAGCGCCACATGGACGCGCTCGGCGGCGACGGCTGACCGTCACGCTCAGCCCAGAAGCGCGTGGACGCGCGCGCGGAGCTCGGGGAGCAGTTCGGTCTCGAACCAGGGGTTGCGCGCCAGCCAGGCGTTGTTGCGCCAGCTCGGGTGCGGCAGCGGCAGGAACCGCGGCAGGTGGTCGCGGTAGGCGCGCACTGTTTCCGTCAGCGTGCGTCTGCGCGTGGGGCCCAGGTGGTAGCGCTGGGCGTGCTGGCCCACGAGCAGGATCAGTTCCAGCCGCGGCAGCGCGGCGATCAGGCGCGGTTGCCACAACGGCGCGCATTCCGGCCGGGGCGGCAGGTCACCGCCGCGCGGGTCCTTGCCCGGGTAGCAGAAGGCGATGGGCGCGATGGCGATGCGCGTTTCGTCGTAGAAGGTCTCGCGGTCCAGGTTCATCCAGGCGCGCAGCCGGTCGCCCGAGGGGTCGTTCCACGGAATGCCGGTGGTGTGCACCTTCCACCCCGGCGCCTGTCCCACGATCAGGATGCGCGCGTCCACGCCGGCCCGTAGCACGGGGTTGGGGCCATGGGGCAGGACGTCTTCGCACACCCGGCACGCGCGCGCTTCGCGCAGAACGGTGGCCACATCCTCGCGCTCGCTCGACATGGTAAAGACGTGCCGGCCGTGGCGGCCGTTGTCCACCGCTTCAGGGTTTGCACCGCAGCACGGAAGGGCCACGTTCGAAGGTGGAAGCAGGGCGGCGCGCGGGCCGATGCCGGCCGGCTTCACGCTTTCTAAACAGGCAAGCCGGTACGGTTTCGACGCGCGGTGTTACAGCCAACGATGGGGCACGGTCGCAGGCGGCGCGGGCCACAACGAGCGGGAGCGACGATGACGGCGACGGGCCGACCCTGCCCGAAATGCGAGACGGTGCCCGGGATCCCGGGCCCGGGCTGGACCCTCTACATCTGGCCGCCCCTGGGGCACACCGGCGGCAAGCTGACCCGGCGGCTGGATGCGCTGCGGGTGCCGCGTGCGCAGGGCGCGGACGGGCGCGCCGTCGTGGTCGGCATGGACGATCTCCTGCGTGCCGGTGGGCTCGAGGCGCTCGCCGCCGACCTCTCCGCCGAGGAGCAGCAGGACAGCAGCGTCCTCGGGGTGCGCGGAACGGATGCGCCCGGCTTTGCCGACTATCCGCGGGTGACCTCGCTGTTTCGTCTCATGCGGCTGGAACAGAGCGAGACGCTGGCGCAGACGCTCACTGCTGGGCGCATCGGCGCGTCCTTCACGCCCATCACGGCGGCGGACGACGCCTCGGAGGTGGTGGCCTACCGCGCCAATCTGCACTTTCCGGACCTGGAAATCGCGTCGGGCGATGTCTTCACCCTGGCGACCGACGGGGGGCTGCTGTTCCAGCTCGACCGCGTGTGCCGGGTGGCCTGCATCCGCGAGGCCGCCAACCAGGGCCTCGACCGCCCGGTGTTCGTGCAGTTCCACCCGTCCTCGATCTACGACCCCGTCTACTGCCTGCGCACCACCGTTTCCGAGGTGGAGCGCACGGGGCTGGCGGCCGAGGACGTGGTCTTCACGCTCTCGCGCGCGGGCAGTCACCGGGACATCGGCCACCTCCAGACCATTCTGGGCTACTACAAGGACCGCGGTTTCCAGGTCGCTCTCGGGGAACTGGGCGCCGAGCGCGGGGCGCTGGAATTGCTTCAGCACCTGCGGCCCGAGTACGTCTGGCTGTCGCACGACGTCACCGCGGGCGTGAGCCAGGACCCCTTCCGCGCCGTTATCGCCCGCAAGCTGCTGGAGATGGCGCACCGCCTGCGCATCGAGACCGTGGCCATCGGCAGCCTCGGCGACACCGACCGCGAATGGCTGTATGAGCACGGCGTGAGCGCGCTGGCGATGCCGGAGCGGGCGACGCAGCCCGGCATCCCCGAGGGGCTCGCGCTCACCGCCAGCGAGGATGTCCCCGGCTGAACGCCGCGGGGGCGCATGGGGGAGCGGGTATGAACGGGTCCCGGACGCCTGCCGAGCAGCCGGTCGCGGCCGCCGCCAGCCAGGGCTTCGCGGCCGTGTGGCCGGCGCTGCTGGATCTGGCCGGTCCGGCGTATGTGGCCTCGTCGGACGGGACCATTCTGGATACGAACGAGGCCTTCGAGCGCCTCATCCGCCCGGCCGCCGTCGAGAACGGCGCGCTGGCCGAATCCCTGCGCCGGCGCATCGTGCGCTCCAGCCGCCGCGTGCGCCGGCTGGAGCGTGTCACCGGGGCCGACGGAACACCCTACGTCTTCGAGGGCCATCACCGCGCGGTCGCCGACGGGACCTATCTGGTGGGCGTGTATCGGGACGTGACGCGGGCCGAGGACGCGCTCGCCCGGCTACGCGGGGTGCGCGCCCAGGCCGAGGAGCTCCTCAGCACCGTCTCCGACTGGGTGTGGCACCTGGACGCGGACTGGATCTTCCGGGAATCCAGCGCGCGCAGTCAGCGCGTGCTGGGCTTCGATCCCACGGGCATGATCGGCCACGACTTCTTCGCCGCCGGCGAGCTGGTCGCGGACCCGCGCACGGGGGAGACGCCGCGCCTGCACCGGCGCCGGCGCGCGCCCTTCCGCGACGTCATCTACCGCGTCACCTCGGGCGACGGAACCGAGCGGCTGTTCCAGCTCACCGCCATCCCGACCTTCGACGAGGACACCGGCGCGTTCGCCGGCTTTCGGGGCTCGGCCCGCGACGTCACCGCCGAGATCGAGGCAGATCGCGCCGCGCAAGCCCGCCGCGCCGACCTGGAAAACACCCTGGCGGACCTGCGACAGGCCAACGCGGAGCTGGACGAGGCCCTGGCGCGGGCGCGCGCCGCCGACCGGGCCAAGAACGCCTTCCTCGCCATGGTGGGGCACGAGCTGCGCACGCCGCTGAACGCCGTGATCGGCTTCGCGGAGATGATGGAGAACGAGGTGCTCGGCCCGCTGGGCAACGAGCAGTACCGCACCTACGTCGCCGACATCGTTTCCAGCTCGCGCCACCTGCTGGGCGTCATCAACGACATCCTGGACGTCGCCAAGCTGGAGATGAACGAGATCAAGCTCCAGCTCGACGAGGTGCGCGTGCAGAAGGTCGTGGAGACCTGCCTCTCCTTCGTGCGCGAGAAGGCCGCCAAGCACGGCATCGAGCTGGACACCGAGATCGAGGACGGCCTGCGCCCCGTCGTCGCCGATCCGCAGAAGCTGCGCCAGATGCTGGTGAACCTCCTGGGCAACGCGGTGAAGTTCACCGACCGGGGCGGGCGCGTGCGCGTCGAGGCGTACCGGGCCGACGACGGCGGTCACGTCATCGCGGTCGGCGACACCGGCAAGGGCATCCCGCCCGAGCACATCGAGCAGATCCTGGAGCCCTTCACCCAGGGCGACGACTCCCTGGCGCGCCAGCACGAGGGGCTCGGCCTGGGGCTGCCGCTGACCAAGCGGCTGGTGGAGGCCCACGGCGGCGGCCTCGACCTGCAAAGCACGCCCGGCGAGGGTACGCGCGTGGCCCTGGTGTTTCCGCCCGACGTGGAAGCGGTGGCGCAAACCGGGTGACACCCCGGTCGGCTTGACCGGGACTCCCGGGGCTGCGACCCTTTGTTGGGGGTGATCGCCATGATGCGCCTGTTCGTTGCCATACCGCTGCCCGAGGCGCTGACCGACCGCTTGGCGCAGATGGGCGGCGGGCTGAACAACGCCCGCTGGGTCGATCCCGACAACATGCATCTGACGCTGCGCTTCATCGGCGAGGTCGACGGCCACCGGATGCGCGACATCGACACCGAGTTGAACGGCATCACCGCGCCCACCTTCGACATGGAGTTGGCCGGGCTCGGCACCTTCGGCAACGGCAAGAAGGTCAACGCGCTCTGGGTGGGGGTGGACGCGCCCGATCAGCTGGCGCAGCTCCAGCTCAAGGTGGAAAAGGCGATCCAGCGCGCAGGGCTGCCGGGCGAAGGGCGCAAGTTCCGTCCCCACGTTACGCTGGCCCGCTTCAAGGGTGCGCCCGGCGACAAGCTGGGCACCTTCCTGCGCGAGTATTCGCTGTTTCGCAGCGGCCCCTTCCACGTGGACTGCTTCCAGCTGATCTCCAGCCTGCGCACGCCCAAGGGGCCGATCTACCGCGTGGAGGCGGAATACCCGCTGGAACCCGCGATCCCGGAACCGGTGCAGGACGCGTCCGCGTGAGTCACCGCGCGTCGGTGGCGGGCGGCTCGGCGCGCCGGTGCACGCGCGTCTCGCGGTAGGCCACGTAGAGCCCCGCGGCGACGATCAGCACGGCGCCGGCCCAGGTCGCGGGCGTGGGCCAGTCGCGCCAGATCAGCCACCCCAGCGCCACCGACCAGATCAGCGCGGTGTAGTCGAAGGGTGCCACCACCGCCGCCGGGGCCAGGCGGTAGCCCAGCGTCAGGAAGATCATCGCCGAGCCGCCGAGCAGCCCCGCGCCCACGAACGCCAGCCAGTCCCAGCCCGCGGGCATGGTCCACACCGTTGGCGTGATCACCGTGGCGATCACGAGCGGCACCAGCATGTTGAACAGCACCATCGCCGGCGCGGTTTCGCTGGCCGCGAACTTGCGCGCCGTCATCAACAGCAGGGAATAGCTCAGCGTCCCGGCCAGCGCGAGCAGCATCGCCCACTCGAACCCCGCCGTGCCGGGCTGGATGACGATCAGCACCCCGGCGAAGCCCACCAGCACGCCCGCCCAGCGGCGGATGCCCACGGGTTCGCCCAGCAGCGGGCGGGACAGCGCGGTGACGATCAGCGGCGCGGAAAACGCGATGGTCCACACCGTCGCCAGCGGCATGTACCGAAGGGCGGTGAAAAAGAAGAGGATCGCGCCCGTGCCGAGCAGCCCGCGCAGCAGGTGCACCCACAGGCGCTCGGGCCGCAGCAGCTGGAACCCGCCCGAGACGTAGGCCAGCACAGCCACGGGCGGCAGCGCGAAGAGCGTGCGGAAGAAGACGATCTGGATGATGGGGTAGGCCTGGCCCAGCCACTTCGCCAGGGCGTCCATCGACGCCAAGCAGAGCACGCCCAGGCAGACCGCGCCGATCCCCAGACCCGGGCTGTTCGACCGCTCGCCGTCGCTCACGCGTAACGCTCCGCGACGCGGTGGACCTCCTGGGCGTAGCCGCCGCCGAACAACGCCGCGTGCACCAGGAGTGGGTAGAGGTTGTAGAGGTCGCGGCGCACCTCGAAGAAACCCTCGCGCACGCCCATCAGCGCGTCGTAGCGCCGGAAGAAGGGCTCGCCGAAGGTGCCGAAGAGCGTGGAAAACGCCAGCTCGATCTCGGGGTCGGCGTAGTAGATCGCGGGATCGACGAAGCCGGTGATGCGGCCGTCCTTCGCCAGGACGTTGCCCGTCCACAGATCGCCGTGGATCAGCGCGGGCGCCGCCGGCTCCTCGATGTAGCTTTCCAGCTTGGCGGCGAGGCGTTCCAGCACGCGCTTGGTGCGGCCGGGCAGGCTGCCGGCGTCGCGCGCCACCTCCACCATGTAGAGCAGGCGGTTCTCGCGGAAGAAGTCGACCCAGCCCTCGGTGGGCGGGTTGGGCTGGTGCAGCGGCCCGATCAGGGTGTCGCGCTCCAGCCCGAAATAGGGGCCGGTGACGCCGTGCAGCGCGGCGATGTGGGCCGCGGCGTCTTCCTGCGCCGCGCGGTCCAGCCGGCCGCCGGCGTCCAGGTGCTCCAGCACCAGCAGGTCGTCGTCGGCGCGCAGCACCGCGGGCACGCGCAGGGGCGAGCGCTCGGCCAGGGTGCGCAGCATGTAGGCTTCGGTGGAGAGCCCGCCGCGCGGCGCGATCTTGGCGACAACGCTGCCGCCGCTGTCGAGGTCGAGGCGCAGCACCTCGGCGATGCAGCCGCCGGGCAGGGGGCGGCGGCGCACCACCTCGGCGCCCGTCGTGGCGGTTACGCGCGCCGCCTGCTCGGCCGTCAGCGTCATGACCGCGCGACGTCCGCCAGCAGGCCGCGCGCGCTTTCCTCGATCAGGTCCAGCATGGTCTCGAAGCCGCGCGCGTCGCCGTAGTAGGGATCGGGCACGTCGCGGTGCGTGGCTTTGGGCGCGTGGGCAAGCATCATGCGCAACTCGGCGCGCGCCCCACGCGGGCACATGCGCTCCAGGTCGGCCATATGGCCGCCCGTCATCGCCAGGATGACGTCGAATTCCTCGAAGTCCGCGGGGCGCACCTGACGCGCGCGGATGCCGCGCAGGTCGTAGCCGCGCTTCTTGGCGGCCTTGACCGCGCGCGGGTCGGGCGCCTCGCCCACGTGCCAGTCGCCCGTGCCGGCGGATTCCAGCACGAGGTCGTGGGCCACGCCCGCGTCGGTCGCCATGCGGCGCACGACCGCCTCGGCCGTGGGCGAGCGGCAGATGTTCCCGGTGCAGACGAAGAGAAGACGCATGCGGTTGGCTCAAGGTCCGTGGCGCGGGGTTCCCCCACCTTGGGGACGTGCTTTAGCATCCGTGCCGCCATGTCGAAAGATGCAGGACCCATCGTTGTGCTGACGGGCGCCGGGATCTCGAAGGAGTCCGGCCTCGACACCTTCCGCGACGAAGGCGGGATCTGGTCCCGGGTGTCGCTGGAGGACGTGGCGACGCCCGACGCCTTCCGCCGCCAGCCCGACTTCGTCCACCGCTTCTACAACGACCGGCGGCGCCAGCTCTTGACCGGCGACGTGCGGCCCAACGCCGCGCACGACGCGCTGGTGCGCCTGGAGCGCGAGTGGCCAGGCGAGGTCCTGGTCGTCACCCAGAACATCGACGACCTGCACGACCGCGCCGGGCAGCAGAACCTGATCCACATGCACGGCGAGATCCTGAAGGCGCTGTGCCTGCACTGCCGCGCGGTTCACGACTGGCGCGCGGACATGGACACGGCCACCGCCTGCCCGAGTTGCGGCGAAGCCGGCGGCATGCGCCCCCAGGTCGTGTGGTTCGGCGAGATGCCGCTGGAGCTGGAGCGCATCTTCGCCGCGCTCGACACCTGCAGCCACTTCCTCGCCGTCGGCACCTCGGGCGCGGTTCAGCCCGCCGCCGGCTTCGTGCAGCAGGCCCGCTTCGGCGCCGGCGCCCACTGCGTCGAACTCAACCTCGAACCATCCGACGCATCCAGCGCCTTCCACGACCACCACCACGGCCCCGCGACCGAGGTGGTCCCCGCCTACGTCGACAAGCTGTTGGCAGCTTGACCCCGTCTGCTGGGCGCTCGCGCGGCGGCTGCACTGGCATCGGCCGCAGGTCGACCGTCTGCTCGACCTCAACCACGCCTCGCGCCTGGATCACCTTGATGCCGCCTTCGCGGAACTCGGCGCGCGGATCGAGGTTGGCGTTTGCGACGATCGCGTGGCCGAGGCGGGATAACCAGCAGCGGTTGGGCAGGCGTAAGCGGCCGCGGCCGCCGCGTCACCGATCCCGGTAGGCCTTGCGCAGGCTGCCCTTGTCCACCTGGGCGCGGGTCAGGTTGGCTTGGCGCAGGTCGGCGCGGGTAAGCTGGGCGCCCGTCAGGTCGCTGTCCGAGAGGTCGGCGCCGAAGAGGCAGGCCTCGTTCAGGTCCGCCCCGGCCAGGGTGCACTCCGCCAGCTTGGCGTGGGCCAGGTTGGCCGGGCAGGTGTGCTGGTCGCGGCCGACGTTGCGCACCGGTCCCAGGCGCGCTTCCCGCAGGTCCGCCCCGCGCAGCACGGCCCGCTGCAGGTCGGCGCCGCGCAGATTGGCCTGCGCCAGGTGCGCGCCGCGCAGGTCGGCGAACGCCAGCTGCGCCATGGGCAGCTCCGCGGCGATCAGCACCGCGTTCTTGAGCACGATGCGCTCCATCACCGCCGCGGCCAGGTTGACGCCCGGCTTGCGGAAGCCCCGAAGATCCGCGTCGGAAAGGTCCGCGCGTTCGCCCTCGCGCGAGGAGGTGCTCACCCAGGCGGCGTGGTCGTTGAGCATGCGGTCGATGCGCTGGACCAGCTCGGCCGACGTCGCCGGCTTCACCGCGTCGAAGAACTCGGGCGCGTCGCCGGCGTCGTCGTCAAGAATGGCGCCGCGGATGTCCGCGTTCTGGAACTTGGCGCCGCGGATGTCGGCGTCGGTGAGCACCGCGCCCGTGAGCTTGCACTCGCCCAGGTTGGCGCTGGACAGGTCCGCGCCCTCCATCGCCGCGCCCACCAGGATGGACCGGCGCAGGTCGGCGTTGCGGAAGTTGGCGTTGCACAGCCGCGCGTCGGAAAAGTCCGTCTTCAGCGCCATCGCCTGACCCATCTGCGCGCGCGAAAAGTCGGCGCCGCGCGCGGTGATCGACGACAGCTCGGCGGGCAGGGCCTCGAACTCCGTGGTCTGGGGGTTGCCGGCCTCGTCGTAGTGGGCGAGCTGCGCCTCGCGGATGTCGGCGTCGTAGACCACGGCGTCCGTCATGTCCGCGCCGCGCAGCGAGGCGCCGCGCAGGTCGGCCCGCGTCAGGTTGGCGCGGTGCAGGCGCGTCATGCGCAGGTCGGCGCCGAAGAGGTTGGCGCCGCGCAGCTGCACGTCGTCCAGGCGCGAGCGGCGCAGGACGGCGCCGGTCAGGTCGGCCTCGGAGAGATCGTAGCCCGAGAGGTCCAGGTTGCTCAGGTCGTGGAACTGCAGCATCGCCCGCTGCCCGCCGGGCTTGCGGTTCACGAACGCCTGGTGCGAGCGGAGGATGCGCTTGAGTTCCGCCGCGTTGAGTTCCGTGCAGCCGACCTGGTGGCTGGGGTCCGGTCGCCCGTTCATGGCCGCTCGTTCGCTTGTCGATTCGCCGCACACCATCAAACCGGTGCGCGCTTAATGGCACGTTAATCCGCGCGCCGTTTGCCGGGGTGATGACGCCGCTCAACCGTGGCGTGTCGCTCAGGGGTTCCGCAGGTCCACCGTCTGGCCCAGGCGCGCCGCCACGTCCGCCGCCGGGAGGTGGAACTGGACGCCCATGCGCCCGCGTGCGCACCACACCACCTCGGCTGGGATCTCGGCCGTGCCCGCGATGCTCAGGCGCACCGCCACGCCCGGCTCCAGCCGGTCCACGACGCGCGCTTCCTCGCCCGCGGGCCAGGCCACGTGCGTCAGCTTGGCGCCGCCGCCGGAGACGTTGGCGACCGTGCAGTTCAGCTCTGCCGTTTCCTCGGGGAAGCGCAGGCGCGCGCTCCAGAGCACGCGGACGCGTCGGTGTTTGCGGCGTTCGCGCGCGGTGGTCGGGGCATCCGGTGTCATGCGGTCGCTGTCTCCCCACGCCGGTTGGTCTCGACGCCCGCCAGGTCCACGGCAGCCGCGCATTGTCGCCCGACGGCTGCATGCGCCATGATGCGGACGGCGCGTATGCAAACTGTTAACGGCATGGCGCGTATGCGCGGGCGGCGGACACGCCACGCGCCGGAGGGAGGATCGGGCATGACCGACGAGCCGCGGCGGCTGGGCGACAAGATCGTCCGCGCGCACGAACAGGCGTACGAACAGGGCAAGGCCGACGTCGCCCGCGCGCTTTTGCGGGCCCTGGAGCTGGAGCTGTCCAGCTTCGGCAGCGCGCCCGAACAGCGCGAGGCGGACGCCGAGATCCAGGCGGCCTTCCAGCGCCAGCAGGAGCTGGATTCGCCGGGCTGACGGTCATCCGCCGGACGGGGTGACCAAACACGTCGGGTGGGTTGGCGAACCAGGCAGGCTGCGCCACTCTTTTTCGTGGGAAACCCGGCGGATGGGGGCGGACCCCACCGCCGCAGCGCAGGGGGTGCCAGCCATGGCCCACGACGCGGTGATCGAACGCTACCTGGACGGCGTGGAACTCGTGCGCAGCCGCGGCGACCCGGAGCGCCGCCGCGTCTGTGTGATGGCGCTGGTCGCGCATCTGGCCGGCGAGGCACACGGCGACCGGCCGGCGGTGGCCTCGCCCGCGGTCGCGGGGTTCGCGCGCGCGGTGAACGATGCCATGGACCGCCCCACGCGGCAGCGGTTGGTCCCCTTCGCGCCGCGCATCTCCGGCACCGCCGACGGCCTGGACGCCGAGCGGCAGGCCGTGCTGCACGCCGCGCTCTTCGACACCCTGCTGCCAGCCGCGGTGCAGGACCTGCGCGTCGCCGCCGGAAGCGGTGTGCGCGGCGGCGACGCCGAGGCGGCGGTGCGCCTCGCGGGGGAGCTGGCCGCCGCCGAGCCGGACGCCTACCCGCGCATCGTGCAGGACCCGGCCTGGGACCATGCCCTGCTGATCGGGCCGTTGCGCGCGGCCGTCTCCGCCCACCGCTCGGGCCACGCCGAACAGCACGCCGAGGCCGTCGCGCGCATTCTCATCGCGGCCGTCACCGGGCTGGCCCGGCCCAGCCGCCGGGCGTGGTACTGGAACCTTGCTGTGGACGTGCTCGACCGCTTGTGCGAGGTGGGCGCGGATGCACGGGACTCGACGCGCGCGCCGAACGGCGAGGACGCGGCCGTGTCCGCCTGACGGCTTTCGGAGGTGGCTGTGAGCGATCTGGACCGGGTTCTGGCCCGCGTGGACGCGGACTTCGAGGCGGCGCTGGAGCGCTGGACGGACTTTCTGCGCATTCCCAGCATCAGCACGGACCCGGCGCACAACGCCGACACCCGCCGCGCCGCCCAGTGGCTGGCCGAGCAGTTGCGCGAGCTGGGCTTCGACGCCTCGGTGCGCGACACGCCCGGGCATCCCATGGTGGTCGCCCACCATCCCGGTCCGGGCGGCGACGCGCCGCACCTCCTCTACTACGGCCACTACGACGTGCAGCCGCCCGATCCCGTCGAGGAATGGGACAGCGGCCCCTTCGAGCCCACGATCGTCGAGGGCCCGCACGGCCGCCGCATGGTCGCGCGCGGCGCCGTGGACGACAAAGGCCAGCTCATGACCTTCGTCGAGGCCTTCCGCGCCTGGCAGGCCGAGCACGGCACGCTGCCGGTCCAGGTCACGGCCTTCTTCGAGGGCGAGGAGGAAAGCGGCAGCCCGAGCCTCAAGCCCTTCCTGGAACAGCACAAGCAGGAGCTGGGCGCCGATGTCTGCGTCATCTCCGACACCGGCAGCTGGGACGTGGAAACGCCCGCGCTGACCACGCAGCTGCGTGGCCTGCTCTACACCGAGCTGGTGGTCGACGCCCCGGATCACGACCTGCACTCCGGCCTCTACGGCGGCGCGGTGCCCAACCCGCTCAACGCCCTCGGACGCATCCTCGGCCAGCTGCACGACGACCAGGGTCGGATCGCCATCCCCGGCTTCTACGATGCCGTCGTGGAGCCGGACGAAGCCACGCGCGCCAAGTGGCAGGCGCTGGACTTCGACGCCGACGCCTTCCTGCAGGGCGTGGGCGTCGACGCCGCCGGCGGCGAGCAGGACCGCGGCGTGCTGGAAAAGATCTGGGCGCGCCCGACCTGCGACGTGAACGGCATGCTCGGCGGCTACACCGGCACGGGCGCCAAGACGGTGCTGCCGGCGCGCGCCTCGGCCAAGATCTCCTTCCGCCTGGTGCCCGACCAGGACCCCGAGGCGGCGGCGGAACAGTTCCGCGCCTATCTACACGGGATCGTGCCCGCCGGCTGCAGTTGGGAGCTGATCGTCCACCACGGCGCGCCGGCTATCCGCGTGCCCACGGACTCGCCCTACCTGCGGGCGGCGCGCGAGGCGCTGGAGAACGCCTACGGCCGCGAAGCGCTGCTGATCGGCTGCGGCGGCTCCATTCCCGTCGTGGGCGTGATGAAGGAGGTGCTCGGCATCGATTCCCTGCTGATGGGCTTCGGCCTCGCCGACGATCGCATGCACAGCCCGAACGAGAAGTTCGAGGTCCGCTGCTTCGAGAACGGCATCAAGTCCCACGTCGCGCTGCTCGACCGCATGGCGCGCGGGGTTGGCACCTAGAGCATCGTGCGTGAAATCGTGTTTCCCAACGAACCAGAAGCGTCGGGATAACGCCATGTTTTTCCAGTGCGAGCAGTTTGCGCGCCTGCGGCGCGCGAGCCTTGCGGCTGTCCACGCACGAGCAAGCAGAATCACGCCGGGATGGCCACGGCGGCGTGGGCGTGACACCCCGAACAAGCTGATTCTGCTTTACGGCGATCTGCTCTAAGGCGGGCTTCACGGTCGGTTGCGGCACGCCGTGCACAGGTTTTCCACAAGAGTTGTGACGGCCTGGACGGTTCGCCGATCCGGCGGCGCTTCATAATGCCTTGATATACAACGAATTTTGGA
>NZ_FNCE01000013.1 GCF_900100655.1 Limimonas halophila | reverse complement strand
TCGACCCCAACCCCCTCTGTAATCTCCCCCTTCCCCTTGTAGGGGAAGGGGGAGATGGGTTTGGGGCGATAGCCCGAAACCCAGAGGGGGATGGGGCTATGCTCTCGCAGCGTATGATTTCCTTGGCTCGCCGGTATCATACGCATATTCTCAGAGAGGAGACCGCATGGCCTCAATCTGTCTTTGCGCGCCTTTGACGCGCGAGCCCGTCTTCGACGGGCTGTCCTCCTGAAGGTGGACAGGCGCTTTCAGCGCCTCGCACGCTTCAGCGTGCAAAGAACCCTGCCGCGACTCCGCTGATACCTCGCCGGCTCCACGTGTTTTCCGCTCTCTGAGCCCGCGTATCACCCCGCCATCGCGAGCGCGCGTTCGGCGGCGGCGCTTTCGGCCGGCGCCACCCAGCCCGAGAGCTCGCGCGAGGCGAGGTCGGCGATCAGGCGCACGCCGCGATCCGAGGCGTTGAGGCACGGGATGTAGGTGAAGTGCTCCCCGCCGGCGGCCTCGAAGGCTTCGCGGCCCTGGACGTTCAGCTCCTCCAGCGTCTCCAGGCAGTCCGCGGAGAAGCCCGGGGCGGCGATGGCCAGGCGCTTGACGCCCTGCTTCGCCAGTTCCTCGATCAGCTCGTCGGTGTAGGGCTTCAGCCATTCTTCCGGCCCGAAGCGCGACTGGAAGGACAGCTTGACCGAGTCCGGCGACCAGCCCAGGCGCTCGCGGATCAGGCGCGAGGTCTTGGCGCACTGGCAGTGGTAGGGGTCGCCGTTGAGCAGGTAGCGCTTGGGCAGCCCGTGGAAGGAGGTGATGAGCACCTCCGGCGTCCAGTCCAGCTGCGCCAGGTGCTCGCGGATGCTCTCGCTGACCGCGTCGATGTAGCGCGGCTCGTCGTGGTAGCAGGGCGCCGTGCGGATCGTGGGCTGCCAGCGCAGCTTCATCAGCGTGCGGAAGGCGTGGTCGTAGGCCGTGGCCGTCGTCGGCGCGGAGTACTGCGGGTACAGCGCCAGCAGCAGGATGCGCGTGCAGCCCTTATCCTGAAGATCGCGGATGGCGTCGTCCGTGCGCGGGTAGCCGTAGCGCATGGCCCAGTCCACCACGATGTCCTCGCCGTGGCGCTCGGTCAGGATGTCGTGGACCTGCTGCGCCTGATCGCGCGTGATCGTCTTGAGCGGCGACTCGTTCTGATCGTGGTTCCAGATCGTGTGGTACGCGCGCCCCGACTTCTTCGGCCGTGTCGTCAGGATCACGGTGTTGAGAAGGAGCTGCCAGAAGATCGGGTTGTAATCGATCACGCGCCGGTCGGAGAGGAACTCCTTCAGGTAGCGGCGCATGGAAAAGTAGTCCGTGCCCTCCGGCGTCCCCAGGTTCAGCAGCAGCACGCCCAGCTTGTGCCGGGGCGGCTCGGGGTGATCGGCCGGCTTGTCGACCTGATGGATGACCTCGGCCATGGCGGCGCCCTTCTCCAATCCGTTGCACAGGCCAAGCTAAGCCGGTTGCGCCGGCTGGCAAGGCACGGCGCGGACGCGCGCGATTCCACCGCGCCCGTGCGGCATCCTATGCTGGCGCGGGGCGAGGAAGCGAGGGCGAGGCGCCGGGATGCCGCCGACCGTCAGCGTCGTGATGCCGGCCTACAACCGCGCGCACACCGTGGGCGCGGCGGTGGACAGCGTGCTGGCGCAGAGCTTCGCGGATTTCGAGTTGATCGTGATCGACGACGGCTCCACCGACGCCACGGCGGCCGTGGTGCGTCAGCGCGGCGATGCGCGCGTCCACCTGGTCAGCCACGAGCACAACCGGGGGCTGGTGGCGAGCCGCAACCACGCGCTCGCGCTGTCGGAAGGGCGCTACGTCGCGGTGCTGGACAGCGACGACCTGGCCGCACCCGACCGCCTGGCGCGTCAGGTGCACGCGCTCGACACGCATCCGGACCTGGGCGAGGTCGGCGGCTGGATCCGCCGCATCGACGAGCGGGGCCGTCCCGGCCGCATCAAGCGTCACCCCACCTCCCCGCGCGCCGTGCGGGCACAGATGCCGTGGCGCGCGGGGATCGCGCACACCACCGCCATGCTGCGCGGGGATCTGGCCCGCCGGCTGGCCTACGACCTCGCCTACGCTCAGGCGGAGGACTCCGACCTGCACGCCCGCGTGCTGGCGAGCCACGAGATCGCGAACATCGGCGCCGTGCTGGGCTTCAAGCGCAGCCACGGCGGCCAGACCTCCGCCGACCGAACGGCCGCGCGCGCGGGCAAGCAGGCGGTGATGGCGCGTTTCCTGCGCCAGCTCGGGATCGAAGCCGATGCCGGCGAGCTGGACCGGCACTTCGAACTGACGCGGCCGGCCGAGCGCACACGGCCGCTGAACGGCGCGGAGTTGGCGTGGGCGGCGGCCTGGCTGGACCGCCTGCGCGCCGCAAATGCCCGCCACGCCGCCTTCCCCGAGCCCGAGTTTTCCGCCTTCGCCACGCTGATCCAGCGCCACACCGCCCTGCGTGCCCTGCCCCGGACGCCGGGCCACGCGCTGACGGCGCTGTGGGGGATGCGACGGGCGCCGAGCGCACTGTGACGCGATCGGTTCGCGCCCGCCGACCCCAACGGGTTCAGGGCGTCTCCGTCTCCAGCATGTCCGCCGCCTCGGCAAAGTCCCGCACGCGCCAGTCCGGCGTGTAGCCGTAGGGCTCCAGCGCCTGGTCCCAGCGATCGACCCAGATGACGCGGAAGCCCAGGCCCTTGGCGGCGAAGACGTCGAACTGGTTGGAGGAAACGTAGAGCACCTCGGCGACGTCCAGGCCCAACTCGTCGAGCGCCTTGAAATAGAACGGACGGTTGGGCTTGTACATCGCGAAGCTTTCGGACGTGAAGAACCAGTCCCAATCGAACCGGCCCAGCAGCGCCCGGCGCAGCACCGGCTCGCTCAACTGGGTGTGGGGCACGAGCTTGTAGCCGGCGCCCCGCATGCGCTTCAGGCTCGGCAGGATCTCGTCGTAGGTGTCGAGCTCACCCAGCAAAGGATAAATGCCGCCAGCGGTGTCGCGATCCATGTCCAGCCCGCTTTTCTGGGCATGCGCGAGGGTCGCCCGCGTGGCCAGCTCTTCCAGCGGCACGAAGGCCCGATCGATCATGGTGTTGTACATCATGTAGGCGAACAGCTGGGACCGCCACGACGGCCAGTAGTCGCCGCCGTCGACCGAGATGTTCCGCTCACCCAGGTACGCTTCGATCTTGGCCGGCATCACGGTCCAGTCGAGCATCGTGCCACCGACGTCGAAGAAGATCGCCTTCGTCTTCAACGGTCCGGCCTTCGCCGCGCGCGGCGCGACCGCCTGGCCCGCCGCGGTGGTCGCCAAGGCGCCGACGCCCGCCAGCTTGACGGCCTCGCGCCGGGACACCGCGTTCTGATCGCCCTCGCTCATCGCAACCTCCCCGTTCAGGTGTTGCACCTGAGGCAACACCAGAACCGGATACGCGTCAATCGAGGCGTGCATCGGCGCCGCCACTGGGCGAGCGCGAAACCGAAAAAAGAGGGCCCACCGGTGGCGGGCCCCCAAGGGAGCAGATGCGTTGGAGCAGACAAGTCAGAGCAGACGAAACGCGGTGCGCAGGCGATCACTCGCTGGGAATGTCGCCCGCGGCCTGCACACCGACCGTCTCGGTGCCGTCCTCGGTGAACTTCCAGACCTCGATCGGCGTCTTGACGTCGCCGTTGTCGTCGAAGTCCACGCTGCCGGCCGCCCCGGCCAAGTCGATGTCCTCGCCCTTGCGCAGCATCTCCATGCCCTGCGCCAGCGAGTCCACGTCGGCGCCGCGCACGGTCGCGCCCGGCGGGTTGGAGACGGGGCGCAGGTTGTCGCGCAGCACCGGGCCGGTCAGGTCCTTCTCGCCCTGCGCCAGCGCCCGCGCGGCGGCCAGCCCGATGGCCACGGCCGCATCGTAGGCCGAGGTCGTGAACGGCGGCACGCGGTCATGGCCGAACTCGCCCTTGAACTGCTCGGCGAACGCCTTGGTGACATCGTTCTCCGGGTTGGAGCCGGGCGCGGTGCCGAGTTGGCCCTTGAGCACGTCGGCGCCGACGGACTCCAGCACCTTGCTGGACTTGTTGCCGTCCACGAACTGCCAGCTCGTCATGCCGAAGGTATCGCGCGCCTCGCGCAGGAAGGTCGAGGTGTGGCCCGGATAGCTGCAGCACACCAGCACGTCCGGGTCGTCCTTGAGCGCGACCGCGAGCTGGGAGCTGTAGGTGGCCTGCACCTCCTCGGGGTGCGGGATCTGCGCGTGCACCGTGCCGCCGCGCATCTGGAAGGACCGCGCGAAGGCGTTGGACAGCCCCTGGCCGTAGGGGTTGTTCACGTAGATGGTCGCGGCGGTCTTGTGCTTGTAGTCGTCCAGGATCTCGCCCGCGGCGAGCTGCGCGGCCACCACGCCCTGCAGCGCGTCGGAGGAGGTGGTGCGGAACAGCAGGTCGGCTTCCTGGTCCTCCGGCAGCACGCTGATGAGCGGCGAGGTCGAACCGTTCGAGATCTGCAGCACGTTGTTCGGGATCGCCACGGAGGTCGCCGTCGCCACGGTCACGCCGCTGGACCAGGCGCCGACGTAGGCGGGCACGCCGTCGGCCTCGACCAGCTTGCGCGCGGATTCAATGGCCGGCGTGGGCAGGGTGTTGGTATCCTCGGCGATGTGCTTGGAGAAGATGGGCCCGCCGAAGACCTCCTTGGCGGCCTGGTTGATGTGCATCATGCCCAGCTTCGCGCCGTCCCGGTAGAACGGCCCGAACTCGGCGGCGGAGCCGGTCATGGGCGCGATCTGGCCGAGCGGGATGGCGTTCGGCTTGGCGATGACGCGCATGGGCAGCGTGCTGGACAGCGCGGCCGCGCCGGTGGCGATGCCGGCCGTCTGCACGAAGCGGCGGCGGTTCATCCCGCCGGCCTTGATGGTCTTCGTCTCCGTCATGGTGCGCCTCCCTCGCGCTTTTGTGTTGGGAAGATGACCGTCGAAACGGTAGCAGACCCAGGCGCGGAGGTTAACGCATACAAAAAGCTATGTCGCCCGTTTCCGCCGCGTCGCTCGACAGGCAGCCGGAGACAGGCGCGTTTTCGGGGTGGTGGCGCCGTTCAGCCCTCGGCGTAGAGCGGCGGAATCCCCGGCAGCTCACGCCCCTCCAGCCACTCCAGAAAGGCGCCGCCGGCGCTGGAGACGTAGGAAAAGCGGTCCACCACGCCGGCGTGGGTGAGCGCGGCCACGGTGTCGCCGCCCCCGGCGACGGACAGCAGCCCGCCCGTTTCGGTCAGCTCGGCGGCGCGCTTGGCGACGCGGTTGGTGCCGGCGTCGAAGGGCGGCGTCTCGAAGGCGCCCAGCGGGCCGTTCCACACCAGCGTACGGCAGGTGGCGAGGTCTTCCTCCAGAGTCGCCGCCGACTTGGGCCCGACGTCCAGGATCATCTGATCCGCGGGCACGGCGTCCACGGCCACGGTCCGCGTGGGCGCGTTCTCGGCCAGCTCGGGCGCCACGACGACGTCCTCGGGCAGGCGCACGGTGCATTCGCTCTGCTGCGCGCGGCGCAGGATGGTGCGGGCCGTGCCCAGCATCCCCTCCTCGTACAGCGAGCTGCCGACGCCGTGGTCCAGCGCCGCCAGGAAGGTGTTGGCCATGCCGCCGCCGATCACGAGGCGGTCCACCTTGTCGGCGAGGTTGCCCAGCAGGTCGAGCTTCGTGGACACCTTGGCGCCGCCCACGACGGCCATGAGCGGGCGCTCCGGCGCGTCCAGCGCGGCCTCCAGGTGGCGCAGCTCCTCCTCCATCAGGCGCCCGGCGTAGGCGGGCAGCCGCTTGGCGACCCCCGCAACGGACGCGTGCGCGCGGTGCGAGGCGGAGAAGGCGTCGTTGACGAAGATCTCGCCGAGCGCGGCGATCCGGTCGGCAAAGGCGTCGTCGCCGGCTTCCTCGCCCGGCTCGAAGCGCACGTTTTCCAGCAGCGCCACCTGCCCCGGTTCCAGCGCGCGCACGGCGTCCTGGGCGGTTTCGCCCACCGTGGCCCCGACGAAACGCACCTCCGCGCCGCCGAGCGCCTCGCGCAGCGCGCCCAGCACGGGCTGAAGCGACAGCTCCGGCTTGTGCTGGCCCTTGGGCCGGCCGAAGTGGGAGATGACGACCACGTGCGCCCCGGCGTCCATCAGCTCGCGGATGGTGCGCGCGCCGCGCTGGATGCGCGTGCGGTCCGTGACGCGGCCGTCGGCGACGGGCACGTTGAAGTCGGCGCGGACGAGCACCGTCCGCCCCTGGACGTCCACCTGATCGAGCGTTTTCAGCGCGGCCATCGCACCTTCTCCCCTTCACCGGCGTTCGTGGGCGCGCGCGGAGGCTACACAGCAAGCGCGCCCACACAAGGGCCGCCCAGGGGTGGGCTCAGCCCTCGGCGACCACGGGGTTGGTCAGCGTGCCGATGCCCTCGATCGTGATAGAGACGGTGTCGCCGGCTTTCATCCAGACGTAGGGATCGCGCGCCATGCCCACGCCCGGCGGCGTGCCCGTGACTAGGATGCTGCCGGGCTCCAGCGTCATCGCCTCGCCGGCGGCGGCGACGAGGTCGGCCACGGTGAAGATGAGGTCGTCCGTGCGCCCGCTCTGCATGACCTCGCCGTTCAGGCGCGTCTCGACGCCCAGGCCCGAGGCCCCTTCCGGCAGCTCGTCGGCGGTGACCACGTGGGGGCCGAAGGCGCCGGAGGCGTCGAAGTTCTTGCCCAGCGTCCACTGCTTGGCGCGCTTCTGGAAGTCGCGCACCGAGCCGTCGTTGAAGATCGAATAGCCGACGACGTGGTCCAGCGCCCGCTCGCGCGGAATGCTGCGCCCGCCGCGCCCAATCACCGCGACCAGCTCACCCTCGTAGTCGTACTTCTCGCTCACGGACGGGCAGACCATGGCCCGCTGGTGGCCGACGAAGCTGGTCGGGAAGCGCGTGAAGAAGATGGGGTACCTGGGCAGGTCCATGCCCGTCTCGGCGGCGTGGGCGCGGTAGTTGAGGCCCACGCACAGCGTCTTCGGCGGCGCCGGGATGGGCGGCAGGTAGCGGAGCCCGGCGAGCGGACGCAGCGCGTGATCCGGCGCGGCCTCGGCCAGGGTCGCCAGCCGCTCCAGGTTGTCGCGGGCCAGCAGCGTCGCCCAGTCGCGCGGCAGGTCCGGATCGAGCGCGCGCAGGTCGACGGCGCTGTCACCGCGCACGATGGCCGGAACCGGCTGCCCGTTGTCCTCGAAGGTAAGAAACCGCATCGTGAGCAAATCCCATTGTCGTCCGCGTTTTCGATTCGCCGGGCACGCCGGTCCTAGCACACGCGCGCCGGCCCCGGCGATCCGGGAATCTCGCGCCCGTATTCGAGACAAACATTCACAGCGCCGCCGCGCCGCGTTATGCACACACCCGATTGCGCGCGGCGCCGTTTACCATGACCGGCGCGCGGCGCAGGCGGGATCACGACACAGCGGAGCAAATGGTGTTCGGCGCGAAGGCGGGCGACCTGGCGATCGACCTGGGCACGGCCAACACGCTCGTGTTCGCCAAGGGCCGGGGCATCGTGATGAACGAGCCCTCGGTGGTGGCGATCGCGACCAAGTCGGGCAAGCCGCAGATCCTGGCCGTGGGCGAGCAGGCGCGGCAGATGCTGGGCAAGACCCCGGAATCCATCCGCGCCATCCGGCCCATGCGCAAGGGCGTGATCGGGGATTTCGAGGCCGCGCAGGCGATGGCCTCGTATTTCATCAAGCAGGCGCTGCGCAAGCGCGGCTTCCGCCGCCCGCGCGTGGTCATCACCACGCCGCACGGCGCCACGCCCGTGGAGCGCCGCGCCATCCGCGAGGCGTGCGAGGGCGCGGGCGCCAGCCAGGTGTTCCTGATCGAGGAGCCCATGGCCGCCGCCATCGGCGCCGACCTGCCGGTGACCAGCCCGCGCGGCTCGATGATCGTGGACCTGGGCGGCGGCACCACCGAGATCGCGGTGATCTCGCTGGGCGGCATCGTCAACGCGGTGACCGTGCCGGTGGGCGGCGACGATTTCGACGAGGCCATTCACGGCCACGTCCGCCGCGCCCACAACGTCGCCATCGGCGAGGCCACGGCCGAGCGCATCAAGCAGCAGGTGGGCGCCGCCCTGGCGCCCGAGGACGGCCTGGGCCAGACCGTGCAGGTCTCTGGGCGCGACCTCGTTTCCGGCGTGCCCAAGGCCATCCAGGTCAGCGAGGCGGAGATCGCCGACAGCCTGACCGAGCCCGTGTTCTCCATCGTCGAGGGCGTGAAGTCGGCGCTGGAGCGCACCGCCCCCGAACTGGCCGCCGACATCGTGGACACCGGGCTGGTGCTCACGGGTGGCGGGGCGTTGCTGCGCCGTTTGCCGGACGCCGTGCGCGCGGCCACGGGCCTCCCGGTTTCGGTCGCTGAGGAGCCGCTGACCTGCGGCGTGCGCGGGGCCGGCACGGTGCTGGCGGAGTTGCGCACCCTCCAAAGCGTGCTGGAAGAATAACCCCAGCCTGCTTGCTCCGCCGCAATGCACGACATATTGTGAAATCGTTACGCGTTGGCCGAGACGCGCACCCCTTGCCATGCTCCGGAGTGCGTGAATGGAGCCCATCCGCCTGGCCCTCGCCGGCATCGGCAACTGCGCCAACGCCCTCGTCCAGGGCCTGGAGCACTACCGGAACGCGTCGGATGCGACGCTTGCCGGGCTCATGCACCCCGCGGTGGGCCCCTACCGGCCAGCGGACATGCGCGTTGTGGCGGCTTTCGACGTCGACCGGCGCAAGGTGGGCCGGCCGCTGGAGGAGGCGGTCTTCGCCGCGCCCAACTGCGCGCGCGTCTTCCAGCCGGAGCTGCCGCCGTCCGGTGTCACCGTCCAGATGGGGCCGGTGCTGGACGGCGTCCCCGACCACATGGCCGCCTACCCCGAGGACCAGGCGTTCCGCCCCGCCGACGCCGAGCCGGTGGACGTGGCCGAGGCGCTGCGCGCCAACGGCGCCGAGGTGCTGATCTGCTTCCTGCCCGTGGGGGCCGAGGCGGCCGTGCGGCACTACGCGCAGGCCTGCCTGGACGCGGGCGTGGCGCTGGTGAACTGCCAACCGGTCTTCATCGCCTCCGACCCCGCCTGGGCGGAGGCCTTCCGCGCACAGGGCCTGCCGCTGGTGGGCGACGACATCAAAAGCCAGCTGGGCGCGACGATCGCGCACCGCGCGCTGGCGCGGCTCTTTGCCGACCGGGGGGTGACGCTGGACCGAACCTACCAGCTCAACACCGGCGGCAACACCGACTTCCTGACCATGCTGGAACGCGAGCGCCTGGCCTCGAAGCGGCGCTCGAAAACGGAATCCGTGCAGTCGCAGCTGGACACGCGCCTGAATGAGGCCGCCATCCACATCGGCCCCTCCGACCACGTCGCCTGGCAGGGCGACAACAAGGTCGCCTTCATCCGCATGGAGGGCGAGGGCTTCGGCGGCGCGCCCGTGGAGCTGGAGATGCGCCTTTCGGTGCAGGACTCGCCCAACAGCGCGGGCGTGGTGATCGACGCCGCGCGCTGCGTGAAGCTGGCGCTGGACCGCGGGATCGCCGGGCCGCTCGGGGCCGTGTCCGCCTACCACATGAAGCACCCACCCGAGCAGATGCGCGACAGCGAGGCCCGCGAGGCCGTGGAGGCCTTCATCCACGAGGCCGGCTCGCCCGTCGCGCTGGCCGGTGAGTGATCCCCCGGAGCCAAACCGTGACGCTGCATCGCCTGCGCCAGGCCACGAAGTCCCGGCTGGAAGCCGTCGCGCGCCCGCTCGCCCGGCTGCTGCTGCGCTGGTCCGTCACGCCCAACACGATCACGCTGGTCGCGCTCGCGCTCAGTCTGGCGAGCGCCGGGCTGATTCTCGCGGAACAACCGCTCGCGGCGGGCGTCGTGCTCTTCGTGGGCGGCGCGCTCGACCTGCTGGACGGCACGCTGGCGCGGCTGGGCCACCAGGAAAGCCGCATGGGGGCGTTTCTGGACTCCACGCTCGACCGCGTGGCGGAGGGTGTCGTCTACGCCGCCCTGGCGGCCGTGTTCGCCGGGGCCGGGCTGGCGCTGGAAGCGGGGCTGACCGTGCTGGCGCTGCTGGCGGCAACGCTCGTGAGCTACACGCGCGCCCGCGCCGAGGGGCTGGGCGCGGCCTGCGAGGTCGGCCTGGCGACGCGCGGCGAGCGCGTGCTGCTGCTGATCGCGGGGCTGGTGTCGGGGCTGATCGCCGAGGCCCTGGCCATCATCCTGGCGGTGAGCGCGATCACCGTGGGCCAGCGCATCCACGCCACCGCCCGCCATCTGGCGGCGAACCCATGACCGCGACCGGCAAGCCCATCGAGGTGCTCGCCGCCGGCCCGGTCACGCGCGACCGCATCGTCGCACTGGACGGCAGCGTGCGCGAGCAGCCCGGCGGCTCCGCCTTCTACGCGGCGGCGGTGCACGCGCGCCTGGGGCTGACCACCGCGCTGCTGACCCAGGTGGCTGCCCGCGACCGGCGCGAGCTGCTGGCGCCGCTGGACGGCCTGGGCATCCGCTTCCTCGTCCGGCCCGCCCACGCCACGACACGCTTCACCAACACCCTGACCGAAGCCGGGCGCGAGCAGGCGGTGCCGCGCCTCGCACCGCCGCTGAAGCCCGAGGCGTTCGAGCAGCTCGCGGCGGCGGCCATCCAGCTCGGCCCGTTGACGCGCGACGACATCCCGCCCGCCACGGTCACGGCGGCGCGCGAGCGCTGCACATGGCTGGCGCTGGACGTGCAGGGGCTGACGCGGCGGGTGGCGGCCGGGCGCGTGCGCGCCTGCCGCGGCGTTTCCGCGGAAGCGCTGGCGCGGGCCGACATCCTCAAGGCGGACGCGGCGGAAGCGCGGCTGGTCACGGGCTGGCGCGACCCGCGCCACGCCGTCCGCGCCCTGGCCTCGATGGGGCGCGGGGAAGCCGTGGTGACGCTGGGCGCGAACGGCGCGCTGGTGGCCGCGGGCGGCCAGGTCCAGCCCGTGCCGCCGGTGGATGCGGGTGCGGTGGCCGACACCACGGGCTGCGGCGACAGCTTCCTGGCGGGCTATCTGGCGCGGCGGCTGCGCGGGGACGCGCCCTGGCCCGCCGCGCGCTTCGCGGGCGCCGTGGCCGCGCTCAAGGCCACGCACCACGGTCCCTTCAGCGCCGACGCGGCCGAAGTGCGGGCGTTCTTCAATCAATCCACGGCAGGCTAAGCGCCCCCACCCGCGCGCCTGCCGGCGCGCGACATCCCCCAGTGGGGGAGGTTGATGCGGAATTGACCGTGCCATTTTTACACCTCCCCCTCTTCGGCGGAAGAGGGGGAGGTCGATCGCCGACATGCGATCGGGTGGGGGTGATGGACCCGGCTGTTGTGTGCAAAGCTCCTGCCGGCGTCTGCACCAACCAATGAAGCCAGCATGTCCACGGAAACGCCCGACCCGCTCGTGCGGATGGCGATCACGCCCGTGCTGCGCGCCGCCGCCCAGCGCGGCGCCTGCATCACCTACCGCGACCTCGCCAGCGAGGCTGGCATTGAGGCGCCGCATTCCATCCACCGCACGACCCTGGCGCTGGAAGCCATGATGCGCGACGACCACGCCGCCGGCCGCCCGCTGCTCGCGGCGCTGGCGATCAGCAAGCGCGGCATCCCGGCGCCCGGCTTCTTCCAGCTCCTGCGGGAGCTGGGCCGCTACGACGGCCCCGACGAGGGCGCGGAAGCCGAACGCCACCACGCCCGCGAGCTGGACGCCGCCCTGGCCCACTGGGGCCAACCGGATGCCTGACACACCCGTCGAGGGGAGATCCGCCATGTCCACCACCGTCCGCATCACGATCGGCGACACGGCCATCGACGCCGTTTGCCGCGACACGCCCACCGCACGCGCCGTCGTGGAGGCGTGCCCCTTCACCGCCGAGGCGAACGTCTGGGGCGAGGAGGTCTTCTTTTCCGCCCCCATCGACGCCGGGGACGAAGCCGATCAGAAGCAGGTCGTGGAACCGGGCGAGATCGCATACTGGGTGCAGGGCGGCGCCATCGCCATCGGTTTCGGCCCGACCCCCGCTTCGACCGGCGACGAGATCCGCCTCGTCGCGCCCACCAACATCTGGGCCGACGCCGTGGGCGACGTTCGCGCGCTCAAGGCCGCCAAGGCCGGCGACCCGGTGCGGGTGGAGGCGGTCTGACGACCGCCGCCGGACGCGGCATGATCTGCGTCATTGCCCGCGGCGCGGGTGCAGTGTGATGATTCGCCACATCGAAGCGTGAGCGCCCCGAGGAGGTGGCGGCCATGCCCGCGATTCCCGTGCGTTACGGGCGCGTGCTCGAAATCGTCGGCGACCTGCTGAAGGTCCACGTCCCGCCGGCGGGCAGCGACACGGCGGAGCCGCCGGCGTGTCTGGGCGATCTGGCCGCGATCGCCAGCGCCGACGACGGCGCGGGCACGGAATCGCTCGCCCAGGTGCTCAAGATCGACGGCGAGCGCGTTTCCCTTCAGGTTTTCGCGGGCACCAAGGGCATTTCCACGCGCACGAAGGTGCGCTTCCTGGGCCACGGCCCGCGCGCGATCTGCTCGGAAAACGTGCTGGGCCGCATCTTCGCCGGCACCGGGGAGCTGATCGACAACGGCCCGGCGCTGACCACCGACCGCGAGGTCGAGATCGGCTCGCCCACGGTGAACCCCGTGGAACGCGAGCTGGGCGCGCGCATGATCCGCACCAACGTGCCCATGATCGACGTCTTCAACACCCTGGTGGAAAGCCAGAAGATCCCGATCTTCTCGGTGGCGGGGGAACCCTACAATCAGCTGCTCGGGCGCATCGGCATCCAGGCGGACGCGGACGTGGTCGTCTTCGGCGGGCTGGGCCTGATCTACGACGACTACCACCACTTCCGCCGCGCCTTCGAGGACGCCGGGGTGTTCGCGCGCACGGCGATGTTCGTGAACTTCGCCTCCGACCCCATCGTGGAGCGCCTGCTCGTCCCCGACATGGCGCTGGCGGTGGCGGAGCGCTTCGCCGTCGAGGGCAACAAGCGCGTGCTCGTCCTGCTCTCGGACATGACGGCCTTCGCCGACGCGCTGAAGGAGGTCGGCATCGCCATGGAGCAGGTGCCGGCCAACCGCGGCTACACCGGCGACCTCTACACCCAGCTCGCCCAGCGCTATGAAAAGGCGTGCAACTTCGCCGGCGGCGGCTCGCTGACCATCCTCTCGGCGACGACGATGCCGGGCGACGATGTCACCCACCCCGTCCCCGACAACACCGGCTACATCACGGAAGGCCAGTTCTACCTGCGCGAGGGCATGATCGATCCCTTCGGCTCGCTCTCGCGCCTCAAGCAGCACGTCGCCAGCAAGACCACGCGCGAGGATCACAAGGACATCATGAACGTCATGGTCCGCCTCTACGCCGATTCCAAGGAGGCGGAGCAGAAGCAGGCCATGGCCTTCGAGCTGTCGGAGCACGACGAGCAGGCGCTCACCTTCGGCCGGCTGTTCCGCGAGCGCTTCATGGACCTGGACGTGGACATGACGCTGGAAGCCGCGCTGGACCTGTGCTGGCAAACGCTTGCGGAATGCTTCCGGCCCGAGCAGCTGTTCATGAAGCAGCAGCTCATCGACCGCTACTACCCAACCGAAACGGGCGCGGGCGAAGCAGCCGAGCGCGAGGGAACCCGTGTCGCGGACGCCGCTCAATAAGGCGGAGCTGGCGCGCAAGAAGCGCAACCTCGCCACCTACGAGCGCTTCCTGCCCTCGCTGGACATGAAGCGCAAGCAGCTGCTGGTGGAGCGCCGCCGCGCCAAGCGCGATCTGGACACCATCCGCGAGCGCCTCGCCGCCACCCGCCAGCGCGTCGCCGACACCCTGCCCATGCTGGCCGACACCCAGGTCGCCGTGGAAGATCTGGTCACGATCGCCGACGTCGAGGTGAATTCCCGCAACATCGTCGGCGTCACCGTGCCGGTACTGGGCGACGTCCGCTTCGACGTGGCATCGACAGGCTATCTGGTGCGCCCGCACTGGGTGGACCGCGTGATCGAGCTGCTGAAAACCCAGCTGCGCGAACGCGTTGCAGAGAAGATCGCCGAGGAACGCCTCGCGCGGCTGGAAGCGGGCCTGAAGACGGTGACGCAGCGGGTGAACCTCTTCGACAAGGTGCTCATCCCGCGCACCAAGGAGCAGATCAAGCGCATCCAGATCGCCCTGGGCGACGCCGAGCGCGCGGGCGTCGTGCGGGCCAAGATCGCCAAGCGGAAACGGGCGGAGCGGGCGTCGTGAGCATCGTGCCCATGCGCAAGGTGACGCTGTGCGGCCCCGCGAGCGCCAAGCGCGGGCTGGTCCGGGGGCTTCAGGACCTGGGCTGCCTCCACGTCGTGCCGCTCAACCCGCCCGGCGACGAGACGGCGGCCACGGACGGCCAGCCCAGCGAGCAGGACGCCCAGCGCGCTCTGCGCTTCCTGCGCGACGCGCCCTACCGGCGCCACCAGGCCGCGGAAACGCCGGACACCGACCTGGGCGAGATCGTGCGCCAAGTGCTGGCGACCAAGCAGCGCCGCCGCGACCTGCTGGACCAGCGCGAGGAGATCCAGGCGCAGCTGGACGCCCTGGCGCCCTGGGGCGACTTCGACCTGCCGGGCGACGACGCGACGCTGGGCGGCGCGCAGCTCTGGTTCTACGCCGTCCCCAACCGCCACGCCGACACGCTCGCGCGCATCCCCTACGCGTGGGTTGAGGCCGCGCGCTCCGAGGGCGCGCGCCACATCGTGGTGGTGACGCGCGAGACGCCGCCGGCGGACATGCTGCCCGTCGCGCCGGTGCGCACCAACGGCACGGGCACGCGCGCGCTGCGGCGCGAGCTGGCGGCGATCGACAGCGAGCTGGACGGGCTGGAGGTCGAGCGCATCGCCCTCACCCGCCACATCGACACCATCCGCCGGGGCCTCGCCCGCGCGGCCGACGCCGCCGCGCTGGCGCGCACGCTCGCCACCACCCACGACGAGACGGGACTGTTCGCCCTTCAGGCCTGGGTGCCGCTGCACCGGGCGGGCGAGCTCCGCCGCCGCGTCACGGCGCAGGGCATGGCGGTGCGCATCGAGCGGCCGGGGCCGCAGGACCAGCCGCCGACGCTGCTGGCCAACGCGCCGGCGGCGCAGCCGGGCGAGGATCTGGCGCACTTCTACCACGTCCCGCCCGCACGCGACTGGGACCCCTCGGGCGTGCTGCTGGCCTCCTTCGCGCTCTTCTTCGCCATCATCCTCTCCGACGCGGGCTACGGCGCCATCGTCCTGCTGACGGCGGCGCTGCCGCTGGGATTGTGGCGGCGCGGCGCGGTGGGCGTGCGCATGCGGCGGCTGACGGCGGCGCTGGGCGTCGCCTCGGTGGGCGTGGGCGTGCTGACCGGGAGCTACTTCGGCGTCACGCCCCCGGCCGGGAGCCTCGCCGGCACGCTCAACCTCGTGGACCTCACCGACTACACGGCGGCGATGAAACTGGCCGTGCTCATCGGCGTGCTGCACCTCGCGCTCGGCAACGCCGCCTGGGCGGCGGCGCACTGGCCGCGGCGCATGGCGATCGGGCGCCTGGGCTGGGTCGCGGCCACGCTCGGGGGCTTCGCCGCGTGGCTTGCCTGGGACGCCGGCAGCCGCCCGGGCGCGTTGGCGGCGCTGGGCGTCGTGGGGCTGGGCCTGCTGACCGTGATCGTCTTCCAGAGCGACCGCCCCGTGCGCCGGCCCGTGGACCACCTGCTGCGCGCGCTCGACGGCCTGCTGGGCGTGGCGAGCGTGACCAAGCTGTTCGGCGACGTGCTGAGCTACCTGCGCCTCTTCGCCCTCGGGCTGGCGACGGCGCTGCTGGCGGCCGCCTTCAACGACATCGCCGCCGACGTGCGCACCTCGGTGAGCGGCCTGGGCGTGCTGCTGGCGGGGCTGGTGCTCGTCGCGGGGCACGGGCTGACCTTCGTGCTGGCCGTGGTGAGCGGCGTCGTGCACGGCCTGCGCCTGGACTACATCGAGTTCTACGGCTGGAGTCTGAGCGGCGAGGGCTACCCCTACACGCCGCTGGAGCGAACGGAGCACCGGGTTTGAACGAGCTGCTGCAAATTCTGGGCTGGGGCGGGCTGTACGGCCCCACGGCCCTGGGCGCGATCGGAAGCATCATCGGCTGCGCCACGGCGGGCCAGGCCGCGATCGGCGCGATGCTGGACACCGAGACGGGGCACGGCCGGCTGGTGGGCATGTCCGCCCTGCCCTCCTCGCAGGTCATCTACGGGATCGTCGTCATGCTGACCCTTCAGCGGCCCGTGAGCGTCGAAACCGGCGGCGGGCTGTTCGCCATCGGCATCCTGGCGGGGGTGGCGCTGCTGCTCAGCGGCATCCGGCAGGGGCAGTGCTGCGCCTCGGCGATCAACACGGCCAAGGAAAAGCCCGAGGTCTTCGGGCTCTCGCTCGCCCCGGCGGCGATCGTCGAGGGCTTCGCCGTGTTCGCCTTCGTCTTCGCGCTGGTGCTGAGCGCCAGCCTGCCAGCGGGCTGAGCGAGAGGGAGGCCGCGATGCAGGGCGACGACACCGGCACGGATCCCGGCGACGGCCGCGAAACCACGGGCGTGCAGCAGCTCATCGACCAGCTGCGCGAGGAAGGCGTGGAACAGGGCCGCAGCGAGGCCCAGCGCCTGATCGACGAGGCCAAGCGCGAGAAGCGCCGCATCCTCGACGAGGCCGAGCGCGAGGCGCAGCGCCGCAAGGACGAGGCCCAGCACGAGATCGACAGCATGAAACGCGCGGCCCACGACGCCCTGCATCAGGCCGCGCGCGACACCGTGCTCGCCCTGCGCCAGCAGATGTTCAACCGCTTCCAGGACGACGTGCGCCGCCTCGTCTCCCAGGAAATCCGCGAAGCGGAGGTCGTCAAGCGCCTCATCCTCGCGGTCGGCGGGCGCGCGGGCGAGGCCCTGGCCGAGGCGGACCCGGAGCAGGTGGAGATCGTGCTGCCGCGCGAGGCGCCGGGCCTGGACGAGCTGCGCAAGAACCCCGAGGCCCTGCGCCAGGACGAGCTGATGCGGCTGGTGCTGGCGATCACGGGCGACCGCCTGCGCGAGGGGCTGACCTTCCGCGTCGCGCGCGACAAGCAGGCCGGGCTGCGTGTGGTGGCGCACGACCACGAGATCGAGTTCGACCTGAGCGAGCAGGCCATGGCCGAGCTGATCCTGGAGCACCTGCAACCGCGCTTCCGCGCGCTGCTGGACGGGCTGGTGGGCTGAATGCCGGCGGCCACCCGCTACGTCGACCTGATCAGCAGCCTGCCCCACCTGGGCACGCCCTTCACCGCGCGCGAGCGGCCCATCACGCGGCGCCAGCTCGACCGGCGGCTGCGCCTGCTCGAGCCCGGCGACGCCGCCACGCTGCAAGAAGCCGAGGGGGTGCTGCGCTGGGCCGTGCTCCAGGGCGGCGCCGACGACCGGACGCAGGGGGCGCGCGCCCGCCGCGTCGCGGAGACCATCGCGGACTCCACGCTGCGCGAGGCGGTGCGGCGGCGGCTGGAATCGCGCGCCCTCGTGGCGGCGCTGCGCCGCCGGCGGGACGGCCTGGGGCCGCCCGACGACCCGGCGATGCTGGGCTACCACCGCGCGGCGGACCGCATCCGCCGCCACTGGGACGACCCCGCGTTCGGCCTGCGCCACAGCGCGGCCTGGGTGCTGGATGCCGACGAGCACCTCCAGGCCGGGGACTCCCTGGCGCTGGAAAAGCTGCTGCTGACGCGTGCCTGGCGCGATCTGGACGCGCTGGCGCAGGGGCACTGGTTCGATTTCGCGGCCGTGGCGCTCTACGTGCTGCGCTGGGACCTCATGGACCGCTGGATGCGCTACGACGGCGAGGCCGCCGCCCAGCGCTTCGAGGCCCTGGTGGACCGCGCGCTCGCCGCCCACGGCCCGGTGTTGCAAACGGAAGAGGCGTGATCCGCATGGCCGAGGAGCAGCCCCGTCCCCGCGTCGTCGCCGTGCAGGACGTGCTCGTCACCCTCGAACAGCCCGAGGGCGAAGCGGCGGCGCCCATGCGCAAGAACGAGGTCATCCACGTCCACCCGCGCCGGCAGGAGGCCGACGGCGAGGCGGCCCTCAAGGGCGAGATCCTGCGCGTCAACGGCAACCGCGCCGACGCCCAGATCTACGAAAGCACGCGCGGGGTGAGCGTGGGCGACCCCGTCACGCAGACGGGCGAGATGCTGTCCGTCTCGCTCGGCCCCGGCCTGCTCGGGCGCGTCTTCGACGGCCTGCAGCGCCCGCTTCAGGGGCTGGCGGACACCCACGGCACCTTCCTGCCGCGCGGGGTGGACATGCCGGCGCTGGAGCCCAAGCGGCGCTGGACCTTCCAGGCCACGGTCAGCCGCGGCCAGCACGTCGGGCCGGGCGACCATCTGGGCTCGGTGCGCGAGGGCACGATCACCCACCGCGTCTTCGCGCCCTTCGACCTGGACGGCGAGGCCGAGGTCACCTGGATCGAGGAAGGCGCGTTCACCGTGGACGAGCCCATCGCCGGCCTGGACACGGGCGAGGGTCAGCGCACGGTGTGCATGTCGCAGTCCTGGCCGGTGCGCACGCCGCTGCCGCAGCAGCTCTTCAAGCGCCGGCGCGTGAAGCGCGTCTACCCGGAAACGCCGCTGGCGACGACGATCCGGCTGATCGACACCTTCTTCCCCGTCGCCAAGGGCGGCACGGCCTGCATCCCCGGCCCCTTCGGCGCCGGCAAGACGGTCCTGCAGAACCTGATCGCCCGCTACGCCGACGTGGATGTGGTGGTGATCGTGGCCTGCGGCGAGCGCGCGGGCGAGGTGGTGGAAACCCTCACCGAGCTGCCCGAGCTGACGGACCCGCGCACGGGCGCGTCGCTGATGGACCGCACGGTGATCGTCTGCAACACCTCCTCGATGCCGGTGGCGGCGCGCGAAAGCTCGATCTACACGGGCCTGACCATCGGCGAGTACTACCGCCAGATGGGCCTGGACGTGCTGGTGATCGCGGACTCCACCTCGCGCTGGGCGCAGGCGATGCGCGAAACCTCGGGCCGGCTGGAGGAGATCCCCGGCGAGGAGGCTTTCCCCGCCTACCTCGATTCCACGATCAAGGCGGTCTACGAGCGCGCGGGCGTGCTGGAGACGCCACACGGCGAGCACGGCAGCCTGACGCTCATGGGCACGGTCTCGCCCGCGGGCGGCAACTTCGAGGAGCCGGTGACGCAGTCCACGCTGGCCTCGGTGAAGGCCTTCCTCGGGCTGTCGTCCGACCGCGCCTACAAGCGCTACTACCCCGCCATCGACCCGCTGATCTCGTGGACGCGCTACCGCGACCAACTGCGCGCCTGGTACGACGCGAACATGAACACGGGCTGGACCGAGCGCGTGCAGCGCATGGCCAAGCTGCTCGGCGAGGGCGAGGACGTGCGCCAGATGATGGAGGTGACGGGCGAGGAGGGCATCACGCTCGGCGACTACGTCACCTACCAGAAGGCGCGGCTGCTGGACTTCGTCTACCTGCAGCAGGACGCCTTCGATCCCGTGGACGTCTCGGTGCCGCTCGACCGCCAGCGCGAGATCTTCGAGCTGCTGCACAAGCTGCTCACCCGCGGCTACAGCTTCGACAGCAAGGCCGACGCGCGCGAAACCTTCACGCGCCTGATCCAGCTCTTCACCAACCTGAACACGACCGAACGCCGCTCGCACCGCTACGGCGAGCTGCTGGAGCAGATCGAGGACCTGGCGAACAAACACGCGGCCGGGTCCGGCGAGGAAAGCGGGGAGACGGAACCGGCGGAAGCGGCGTCCTGAGGCGCGGCGCGTGCGAGCGTCATTTCGCCGAGAGCGTCCACGCGCTCGCGCTCGGCGCGTCGAACAGCACGAGATCCGGCGGCGCGTACGTCAGGGACGCGAACGCCGCAAGCTGAACGACGAGCAGCGCACAGCCCGCCACCCGGACGGCCCGGCTCGCCCGGGCGGCCCCGATAAGGGCGGCGGACAGCGTCTGGCCGGCCGCGATGGCGGCGACGAAGAGCGCGAGGTCGATTCCCAGGACGTGGTGGCCGAGCACGGCCGTGTAGGCGTAGAAGACCAGGGCAATCAGCAGCGGGATGGCGAACAGCCCGACCCCCCGCGCACCCCAGAAGGCGGCGCCCCCGCAGCGCAGGACGGCCGCCTCGCCGAGCGCCCAGGCGGCCGCCGGCCAAAACGCGATCTTCAGGTGCTCCCAGACCGATTCGTTGACCGCCGCAAAGACGGCGAGCGGCGGCCATCCGCCGGCCCATTCGAAGGCAAAGTGCAGCACGCCGCCCACCAGCGCGATCGGGACGGTGGCGAGCAGCTCGCGCGAAACGGTTGGCCGATCCGGCATACAGCCTCCCGAACACCCGCTGGCCGTCGCCATCACCAGCACCCGTCGGCCGGCCGCGGCACCGCATGCAAACGCCCGAAAACAGGGCGCCCCATCCGCCGGGCCGGGACCCCGGTGTCGAATGAGGGATGGGGTTAATTCGCCGCAGCGTGACCGGCGGCCCACCCGCTCGACCAGGCCCACTGGAAGTTGTAGCCGCCCAGCCAGCCGGTGACGTCGACGGCCTCGCCGATGACGTGGAGGCCGGGGACCTTGTGGGCCTCCATCGTGCGCTGGTTCAGCTCGTCGGTGGCGATGCCGCCGACCGTGACCTCGGCCTTGGCGTAGCCCTCGGTCGCCTCGGGCGTGAGCGTCCACTGCTTGAGCCGCGCGAGCGTGCGCCGCAGCTCCTTGTCCTTGAGCTGGCCCAGGCGCGCGTTGCCGAGCAGGTGGTCGCACAGCCGCTCGGCCATGCGGTTGGGCAGCACCTCCCCCAGCACCGTCTTGAGTTCCGCGCGCGGCCGGGCGCGCTTGCGGGCGACGAGGTGGTCGGGGTCGCCCACATCCGGCAGCAGGTCGAGCGTCAGCGGCTCGCCGGGGCGCCAGTAGCTGGACGCCTGGAGCACCGCCGGCCCGGACACGCCGCGGTGGGTGAAGAGGACGTTCTCGTGGAAGGCCATGCGCTCGCTGCGCGCCTCGCTAGGCACGGCGACGCCGCTCAAGGATTTCGCCAGCGGGCGCGTGTCCTCGGCCAGGCGCAACGGCACGAGGCCGGGGCGCGGTTCCACGATCCCCAGCCCGAACTGCCGCGCCAGATCGTAGGCGAAGCCCGTTGCCCCCGTCTTGGGCACCGAGGGCGCGCCCGTGGCGATGACCAGCCGCGGCGCGGCGACGTGGTGCTGCTCGGTCGCAACGCGGAAGCGCTCGCCGCCCTCGACGGCCGTGACCGCCTCCCCGGTGATGAAGTCGACCCCGCCGGCCGCGCACTCCGCGAGCAGCAGGTCGAGGATGCGCTGGGCGGTGTCGTCGCAGAACAGCTGCCCCAGCTTCTTTTCGTGGTAGGGCACGCCGTGGCGCTGGACGAGGTCGATGAAGTCCCACTGCGTGTAGCGCGACAACGCCGACTTGGGGAAATGCGGGTTGGCGCAGATGAAGCGCTCGGGCGCAACTTCCAGGTTGGTGAAGTTGCAGCGCCCACCGCCCGCGATGAGGATCTTGGTGCCGAGCTTTTTCGCGTGGTCGATGACGACCACGTCTGCGCCCGCCTGCCCGGCGGTGAGCGCGCACATCAGCCCGGCGGCGCCGCCGCCCAGCACGATCACGTCGGCCTGACGCATAACCGTCGGCTCCAGCGGTGGGCGGGTCAGCGCGGCAGCACGTCCTCGATCGCGCCGGTGATCTCCGCGCTCGTGGGCTCGACCGAACTGGGCCAGGCGCCCACCAACTCCCCCTCGGGATCAAGCAGGTACTTGTGGAAGTTCCAGCGCGGCATCGCGGCCTCGCCCACCTCGTCCTCGATCCAGCGGAAGAAGGGGTGCGCCTGCTGGCCGATGACGTGCTCCTTGCCCGTCATGGGGAAGGTGACGGCGTGATGCGTTTCGCAATGCTCGCGGATGGCCGCGCCTTCCAGCGGCTCCTGCTCGCCGAAGTCGTTGGACGGCACGGCCACGACCATGAAGCCGCGGTCGCCGTAGGTGTCGTAGAGCTTCTGCAGCTCACGCAACTGGGGGGCATAACCGCATTCCGTGGCGGTGTTCGCCAGCAGCACGGCACGGCCCTTGAAGATCGCGAGGTTGAGGTCGCCGCCGTCCAGGCCGGAAAAGGTGAAGTCATGCGCGGACATCGTGGCTCCCATCGTGGCAGCGCGGGTGCGGGGTTAGCATGCGGGCGCCGCGGCGCCGTGCCAAACCCGGGCGGATTGCGGGATCAGCGCCCGAACAGCGTCTGGAACATGCGCGGCCGGCGCAGGTGCAGGCGGTCGGCCAGCGAGGTGTCGAGCGCGCGGCTGAGGGCGCCGCCGCGCTCCAGCGCCGCGTCGGCCAGCTTGATCATGCGCTGGTTGGGCGCGGCGATGGGGCGCAGGCGGTAGACCGTCTCGAAAGCCTCGCGCTCGCGCCCCGGTGCCTCGCGCGCCATGAGGATCACGGCCGCGGCGGCGGAGCGCGACACCCCCGCGTGACAGTGCACCAGCAGGTGCGACGGCCGCGATTCCGCGAGCTGCGCGCCCACCGCCAGGAGGTCGGCCACGTCGGCGGCCTGGGGCGCCCGCGCGCCGGGGATGGCGCGCGAGACGTCGTGGAAGCGCAGCACCCAGTGCTCGCGCAGCTCCGGGTAGTCGCGCAGCACGGCCGGCGTCGGCTCTTCCGGATCGATGATGGAGATCACGTGGCTGACGCCGGTTTCCGCGTGGCCGTCCAGCTCGTCGAGCCCGCAGACCGTCAGGTGATAAGGGAGCATGACCCGTCCGCTGTGCGTGAACTTCTGCCGCTGGTGCGGAGATAGGCGCGGCACCGCACGCGCGCCAGAGGGTTCCCCATCTCCACCCTGCAAAGCTTGCCGCCCGGTGGGAGCGGAATCTGCCGCGCACCGGGGCGCGCGCTCGCCGGCCTCCGGGTCGCAACCGAGTCGCGCCCCCGCCCTTTATGGCACGGGATTTGCTGTGTCCCGGTCACTTGATCCCGCAAAGCCCCGGTCCGGGCGAGGGAGGACGCGACGATGGCGGTGACCAGCCTTTTCGACACCGAACGCAACGGCAAGCGCGGCACGCTCATGAGCCTGCTCTCCGGTGGCTTCGGCGCCACCGAGGACGCCCCCGACATCCCGGAAACGGACGCGGCCCCGCGGCGCAGCGACGACCGCCTGCGCATGCAGGAGTACCTTCGGGGGCTGGACATGATGATCCGCAGCACGGAACGCGCGCAGATCAACCAGACGCTGGTGAAGGTCTCGCCGCACGAGGTCCAGGCGCTGGTGGAAAAAGCAGCCAAGGCGAAGGCGCGCTACCTGGCCTCGGCCCTGGACATGGGCAACGGCGAGGGCATGCCCGACACGGGCGCGACCAAGGCGCTGGAGGCCGAGCGCCAGCGCCACGCGGAACTGGATGCGGGCCTGCGCGCGCTCCTGGACGAGATGCGGCGCGGCAACGTGCAGGTCGAGGGCGTGGCGGACGAGTCCGCCGAGCCGGGCGAGGCCGCGAGCGCCCAGGCCGGCGGCCACAACCACCACGGCGACGCCTGAGGCGGCCCGGCGCCGGCGGGCGAATTTACGGCCGCCGGCTGCCGCCCTGGGCGTCCTCCCCGATGGCCTGCGCGGCGGCGCCGATCAGCTGCGCGGCCATGCGCTCGTCGATGGCGGCCGCCTGCTCCTGCAGGTGGCGCAGGCAGGCCTTGATGGCCTTGGCCTCGTCCTGGGGAGTCTCGCCGCCCGCAGGCGTCGGCGCGGCGGTCTCCCGCCGGGGCCGGTCGAACGACACCTCGACCACGTTGTCGTTCGTGCCGGAATTCTCGGCGGCGCCGGTTTCGATGTGCTCCCCACCCATACGAAACATGTTCCTCTCAGTTGCAGAACCGTCACCCGAAGGTATACTGAAATTTACCGTTGGTGTCGGAACCGGACAAGCTAAAATGAATTTAAGCTCGTTAACCAAATATATTTTAATCAAATTCGAGATATTGGACGGTGGGATGCCCGGGCGCCTGTCACGCGGCGGCTGACGCACGCCCGCGACGCACGTGGCGGCGGAAGGTGACGGCCGCCGCCACCCCGGCGAGCGCCACCGCGCTGGCCATGGCCAGCCCCGACCCGTCCGCGAGCTGCCCCACGCCGACGCCCACGATCCCGGCGAAGCCCATCTGCACGAAGCCCAGCAGGGCCGATGCGCTGCCCGCCATGCGCGGGTACGGACCCACCGCGCCCGCCATGCTGTTCGGCAGCACCAGCCCCGCGCCCAGCATGTAGACCGCCTGACAGGCGACGATGGCGGGCGCGCCGCCGACACCCGCCGCCACCAGTCCGACCATGCCTGCGCCGCCGAGCACGTTCGCGCCCACGCCGAGCGCGATCAGCCGGTCCGTGCCCAGCCGCCGCGTCAGTCGGCCGGTCAGGAAGGTGCCAATCATGTAGCCGACGACCACGACGGCGAAGGAGAGCGCGAACTGATCCGGGCTGAGGCCGTAGCCCTCGATCAGCGTGAACGACGCCCCCGAGACGAAGGCGAACAGCCCGGCGAAGGTACAGGTCAGCGTCACGACGTAGCCGCGGTAGACCGAATCGCGCACCAAACGGCGATAGTTCGCCAGGATGCGTACCGGATCGGTGGCGCTGGCGTCGCGGTGCGCGTTGGTTTCCGGCAGGATCCACAGCACGCCCGCCGTCAGCAGCACGGCGAAGGCGAGCAGCGCGGCGAAGGCCGCGCGCCAGCCGAAGGCCACTTGCAGGTAGCCGCCCGCCATCGGCCCCAGCGCCGGCGCGAGCGCCATCGCCATCGTCATGTACGCCAGCACCTCGGCCCCGCGCTGGCGGTCGAAGACGTCGCGCACCGTGGCGCGCGCCAGCACCGGCCCGGCGCACGCCCCCAACGCCTGAACGAAGCGCGCCGCGATCAGCTGGCCGATGCTGCCCGCCAGCGCGCACGCCAGCGTCGCTCCCAGGTAGAGCGCCAGCCCGCCCAGCAGCGCCGGACGGCGGCCGAAGCGGTCGGACACCGGCCCGTAGACGAGCTGGCTGACGGCGAAGCCGGCCATGAAGACGGACAGCGTCAGCTGCGCCGTGCCCGCCGAGACGGCGAAGGCCGCCCGGATCGCCGGGAGCGAGGGCAGGTAGAGGTCCGTCGAGATGGGGCCGAGCGCGACCAGCATCGTGAGCAGCACGACCGCCGGGCCGCGGTCGGGGCGAGCCGACATGAAGCCTCGTCGGGATGGGTTAGCGGTAGGCGAACAGGCGGGACCCGTTCTCGCGCAGCCAGCGCCGCTGGGCGTCGGCCTCGGGCATGAGCCCGCGCACGAGCGACCAGAAGCCGGGGCCGTGGTCGCGGTGGCGCAGGTGCGCGACCTCGTGCACCACGAGGTAGGTCAACACCGGCTCGGGCGCCAGGACCAGCCGCCAGGAAAACGACAGCTCGCCGCGCGCGGAGCAACTGCCCCAGCGGCTGCGCGTGTCGCGCACGCTGATGCGCCCCGGCGTGTGGCCGATGCGCGCGGCGTAGGCCTGCACCTGCGGCCGGATGGCGGCGCGCGCCTCGCGCTTGAGGTGGTCGGTGACGCGCCGGGGCACGTGGTCCGCCGCCCCGGAAACGCGCAGCACGCCGTCCTCGCGGCGCACGCCGAAGCGGCCGTCCGGTTCGTGGCGGATGACGTGCTCGCGCCCCAGGACGGGCACGCGCGTGCCGTCCACCAGCGGGACGGTCTCGGGGATGGCGTCCAGGTGGCGGCGCAGCCAGGCCGTGCGCGCCTTGGCGAAGCGCAGGCCGTCGGCGACGCGGGCGCCGCGCGGGATGGTCACGCGCACGCGGCCGTCGCCGCGGTCGACGCGCAGGCCGATGCGCTTGGCGTTGGGATGGCTGGCGACCAGCAGCGGCACCGTCCGGTCGCCCAGGTCGAGCTGGTGGACCTCGCGCGTCATGCCGCGGGCGCCAGCGCCCCTTCGCGGGCCAGCAGCGCGCGCTTGCGCGCCAGCCCCCAGCGGTAGCCGCCCAGGCCGCCGTCGCGCCGCACGGCGCGGTGGCACGGGATCAGCAGCGCCACCGGGTTGGATGCACAGGCGCGCGCGACGGCGCGGTGCGCGCCCGGCCGGCCGATGGCGGCGGCAAGCTCGGCGTAGCTGCGGGTCTCGCCGGGCGGGACCGCGCGCAGCGCGTCCCAGACGGTGTGCTGAAAGGCGGTGCCGCGCGCGGCGCACGCCAGATCGGGCAGCGCGCGGCCGCTCCGCAGCGCCGCCGCCACGGCGTCGAGCGCGGCGCGGCTGGCGTCGCCGCTTACGGCCGGCCCGGCGCGCGCGACGGCCGCCCGCGCCGCATCCCCCGAATCCGCCAGCGCCACAAACGTCACGCCCGCCGGCGTCGCGGTCACGGCCAGCCAGCCCAGCGGCGTTTCGGTGACGGGCGCCTCGATCATGGGCGCAGGATAGGCGCACAAGCTCGCCGGCGCCACCGGCACGGCCGCCTACCCCGCCACGTGCTTGGTCAGCATGCGCGTGATCTGCGTCGCGCCCGCGTTCGTGGAGACGTGGTCCACGTACTGTCCGTCCGGCCCCATCAGAAAGACGTAGGAGGAATGCTGCATCAGGTAGCCCTTGGCCTTCGCCTGCTCGGCCATCGTCGAGCCTTCCTCGAAGCCCTCGGGCCCGCGCTTTTCGTAGGTCACGCGGAACTGCTCGGCAGCGCGGCGGATCTGGCCGTCGCTTCCGGTGAGGCCGACGAAACGCTGATGGAAGTTGTCCAGCCACGCGGCGAGGCGCTCGCCATCGTCCCGGTCAGGATCGATCGTGATGAAGACGGGCGTGATGGCCTTGGCGCGCTGCGGCGCCTTCTCCGCGAGATGGTCGAGCGCGCGGCTCATGGCGTTGGCCGTCTGCGGGCACACCGACGGACAGTGCGTGTAGCCGAAGTAGATCAGCCGGTACTGCCCGTCGAAGCTGGCCGGCGTGACCGTCTCGCCCTGGGTGTTCACCAGCTCGTACGGCCCGCCGATGCCGGACTCCGCGTCCGACCCGGCGAACCATTCCGACCAAGCGACAAACCCGAGCAGCGCGACCAGCAACACCAGCGAGACGCTGGCCGAGATGCGGGCCATCGCGGTTTTGGGCAGCATGCGCCCCGTCTCCTCGCAGTTTTCACTGGCGTGGAGATGGGCGAGCGCACGCGCGCGCACAAGGCGGCCCGATGCCGCAGCCCCGGGCGTCAGCCCGGCACGGCGAGCCCGTTGCGCGCGGTGCCGGCGGCGATCACGCGGCGCAGGTAGCCCGCGTAGCTGTCCCCGGCGAAGCCGGCCATCGTGGCCATCATGCCGTCGGCGCCCCACATCGGATGCGCGTTGACGTCGATCAGGTGGCGCACACCCGCGGCATCGGCGCGCCAGTCGAAGCGGGCGTAGTCGCGCAACCCCAGGCGCGCGAAGACACGCGCGCACTGATCGCGCAACTGGCGTTGGCCGGCCGCGTCGAGATCGGCGGGCAGCAGGCGCACGCCGCCGTAGTAGGGCGAGGCCGGGTCGATCTTGCCGTCCAGCGGCAGGATGGGCGGCGCACCCGGCGGCAGGCGCGAGAAATCCAGCTGCAGCGGCGGCAGCTCGGCAAAGCCCGGTTCCGGGTTGCCCACCATGGCGACGCTGTACTCCGCCCCCGGCAGCCACGCCTGCACCACGGCCCAGCGCCGCCCGGTGCTCGCGGTCATGTCCGCGAGGTAGGCGCGCGCGGCGTCGGACGTGCGCACCACCGCGCCCGCGGTGATGCCGATGCTGCCGTCGCCGTCGTTGGGCTTCACGATCGCCGGATACGACGGCGCGGGGTCGGCGGGCGGATCGGTCCCGTCGACCAGCCGCGTCGCCGGGACGGGGATGCCGAGCGCGGCCGCCGCCGCCATCACCAGCGCCTTGTCGTGGCACACCGCCAGAGCGCGGGCGTCGGCGCCGACGTAGGGATGGCCCAGGGCCTCCAGCAGCGCTGGCACGTGCAGCTGGCGCGCGGGATCGTTGCCCAGGCCCGTGTTGCAGAAGTTGAGAACCAGATCCGGCGCCGCCGCGGTGAGATCCGCGATCAGGCGCCCGTGATCTTCCAGATAGCGGCAGGCGACGCCGTCCAGCGCGTCCAGGGCGGCTTTCAAGCGCGCCACGGCGGCGTGGTCCGCGTCGCTGAAGCGGCCGTCGACGGTGTAGCTGTAGGGCAGCCGCGGATCGCCGAGCAGCACCGCGAGATCGAGCGCCATGGCGTCACCTCCGGCGACACAGGATGCCGGGCACGCCGCCGCCCCGCACCTCCCCGTTCGGAAGGGGCCGTCCGCTCGGACGGGCCGGGTCAGCTGCCGTAATGGCCCATGATGCGCTGGTAGGTGCCGTCGTTCTTCATGGCGCGGAAGGCCTCGCGCCAGCGTTCCTTGACCGCCTCGGAGAGCCCCGGCGAGCCGCCGATGTAGATCGTCAATTCCTTCAGCGTTTCGCCGTAGACGAGCTTCTCCGGGTCGTGGCCGGCCTCCTGCATGGCGTACATGGCGAAGGACTCCATCGACAGCCAGGCGTCGATGCGGCCGAGGCTCAGGAGGCGCGCGCTCTCGCGCTGATCCGCCGAAACGATCAGCTTCGACTCGTCCACACCGCGCGCTTGCAGCATCTGGTGCATCGCGGAGTTGCGCTGCACCCCGACCAGGCCGGCGTCCAGCGCCTCCGCGAGGGTCAGGGGCTCGGCGTCCTCGCCGTAGGTCACCACGACCATGCGATCCGGGAAGACCGGCACCACCCAGCTCAGCTCGTCCTCGCGCTTGGGCGTGCGCGCGATGGGCGCCAGCAAGCGCTTCTCGCGCTCCCGCACCGCCTTGTAGACGCGCGCGAAGGGCGCGTAGTGCAGCTCCGTGGGGTTGCCCACCCGCCGCGCGATCTCCTTGGCAATCTCCGCCACGAAGCCGCGCTTGCCGTCTTGCGTGTCCATGGAATACGGCGGCAGATGCGCGCTGAGGATCTTGAGATCGCTCGCGTCCGCGGCGCCGTCACCCGGCAGGACCGCGAGCATGGCCGCGATCGTGACCGCCCCGGCGGCGCGGACGAAACGCGGCGGCTGACCGCGCAACGATGCCGTCATGGTCCTCGCTCCTGCACCGCCCGTGGCGGCGCCGCCAGTCGATCGCACGCCTCTCACCCCGGTTCCGTGCGGCGATCCATGCCGCCGCGCGGCAACCGACATCCCGGCGGGCGGCACCGGGATCACTCCAAGACCAATAAAATACAGTTTAATTGCGCCGCGTCATCCCGTCACCGGTCACCCCTGCGCAATCTTTTGGATTGATCATTCCATAAAATTGCTTTGAGCGATTAAATAAAGCAAGTTGGACGCTTTGCGGCGACCCACGCAAAACGCGCTTGAAAGGCCCACGCGCGCACGAACACCGTCACCCCGCACGCGGACGACGCCAACCGCCGCCGCGTCGCCCGTTCACGCGCCGTACTTCGCCATGATCTCCTGGTAGGTCCCGTCGCGCTTCATGGCCTCGAAGGCCTCGCGCCAGCGCTGCTTGACCGTCTCGGGCAGCCCCGGCGAGCCGCCGATGTAGATCGTGTAGGAGTCGATCGTTTCGCCATAGACCAGCTTCTCCGGGTCCAGGCCCGCTTCCTTCATGGCGAAGACGGCCAGGGATTCCAGCGACACCCAGGCATCCACGCGGTCCCGCGCCAGCAGGCGCGCGGTTTCGGCCTGGCGTGCCTGAACCTGGAGCTTGTCGGCCTCGACGCCGCGTTTTTTCAACAGCTCGTGCATCAGGGAACCACGCTGCACCCCGATGAGGTCCTGCTCGCGCGCCTCCGCCAAGGTCAGCGGTTCGGCGTCCTCGCCGTGGGTGAAGACCACCATGCGGTCGGGGAAGACGGGCACGACCCAGCTCAGCTCGTCCTCACGCTGAGGTGTGCGCGCGATGGGCGCCAGCAGACGGTTTTCGCGCTCGCGCACGGCCCGGTAAACGCGCGCCCAAGGGGCGTAGTGCAGCTCCGTGGGAGCGCCCACGCGCCGGGCGATCTCCTTGGCGACCTCGGCGACGAAGCCGCGCTTGCCGTCTTCCACATCCATGGAATACGGCGGCAGATGCGCGCTGAGGACCTTGAGATCGTCCGCCTTCGCCGCGCCCGCAACCGCCAGGACCGCGAGCGTCGCCGCCAGGGTGAGCGCCCGCGCCGCACGGCTTGGCCACGGCGGCAGGCCGTGTATGGATGCCGTCATGGTCGTCGCTCCTCGCCAAGCGCGCCCGCCGCCTACCGTGCCGTGGACGCGCTTCGCAGACCGGCCGATTCCGGACCGCGCTTCACGGACGCGGTCGCGGCATGATGCACGAAGATATAAACGACATCAGTAAAATACAACTTAATCTCGAACTGTCAGGCCGCCGATGGTCACGTTCATGCAATCGTTTGGATTGCGTGTTCTCACATACTTTCTTTGAGATATTCTATATCTTGGAGCATTTTACAGCACGCTCTGCCAAGATGACCGGGGGCATGAGCTTGATCAAACATGCCGCTTTTAAAAATTGTTATAGTGCTTCGCATTCCGAGGCGATGCCCGTCCCAACGACGCGGGGTTGACCGTTGCCCGGCTCCGCAGGGCACGGCGTGGCGGGCCGCACACCGGCCCGCCACGCCGGCATCGATCGATCACACGCCGTACATCGACATGATTTCCGCGTAGGTGCCGTCCTTCTTCATGGCCTCGAAGGCGTCGCGCCACCGCTTGACCACCTGGTCGGGCAAGTCCGGCGAGCCGCCGATGTAGATGGTGAATTCCTTGATCACCTCACCGATCTTGGCGGGACCGGGATCGATGCCTTCCTGCTTCATCGTCATCATCGCCATCGACTCAAGGACCAGCCACGCGTCGATCCGGCCCGCGGCCAGCTTGCGCGCCGGCGTCGCCGTGTCCCCGGAGATGTCCAGGTTCGAGGCGTCGATGCCGCGCTTCTTCGCCAGCTCGTGCATCAGGGAGTCCTGCTGCACGCCGACCATGCCCTTCTCGGCCGCCTCCTTCAGCGAGAGCTTTTCCGCGTCCTCGCCGTACGTCATCACGACCATGCGGTCGGGATAGACCGGCACCACCCACGTCAGCTTTTCCTCGCGCTGGGGCGTGCGGGCGATGGGCGCGAGAAGGCGGTTGGGCTGCGTCTGGATCGCCTTGTAGACGCGCGACCACGAGGAATAATTCAGTTCGGGGGATTGGCCGACGCGTCGCGCGATCTCCTTCGCGACCTCGGCGACGAACCCCTGCGTCTCGCCGTCCTTGATGGAATACGGCGGAATGTCGGCGCTGAGGATTTTCACATCGCCGGCATGCGCGTGCGCTGCGCCCATCCCCACCGCGAGCGCCAACGCGAGAAGCGCACGCCGGGCACCTGCAACCGCACGAACACGTCGAATAGCAGCATACATGGCAATCGGCCTCCTGTTTCGCTCCTTCAGCCAGCCACGGGCGATGGGGCGATGACCCTTGCGCCGACACCCGCACCCGACGCGGCCGGCTGAATGGCGCGCGCAATCGCCACTCACACGGCGATCGCGAGTCCTCACCCGATTGTTATATTTGGAATTTAAATTCTGGCTTAATACCGGACGGGTCGGCGCCCCCAAAATGTCGATCACGCATGATCGCATGGCCCCAACTGCGTGAAAAAGCTCGAAAAACGACAGTGTCGACCCCGGTCTCGGGGAGGGTCGGCCCCCAAAACAATTTGCGCGCGTCCGACGAAGTGTGGACACACAAAGTCGCCCCGTGACGACGGGGAGTTCCCGCCGCCCCGGGGACGACCGCGACCATTCAGGACGTGTTTTTCACAGGCCGGTCACGGCGGGGCGCGAAGCTCTGCCGCACGCAGCGCGCGTTAGGCGCCGTACTTGGCCATGATCTCCTCGTAGGTGCCGTCCTTCTTCATGGCCTCGAAGGCGTCGCGCCAGCGTTGCTTCACCTTGTCCGACAGCCCCGGCGACCCGCCGATGTAGACGGTGAACTCGCTGATCGTCTCGCCCACCTTCATCGGATCGGTGTCGAGGCCCTGTTCCTTCATCGAGAACACGGCCAGGGATTCCAGGGACAGCCAAGCGTCGATGCGTCCCGCGGCGAACTTGCGGGCGATCGAGGTGAGATCGCCGGAAACGTCCAGGTTCTTGGACTTGATGCCGCGCTTCTTCGCCAGCTCGTGCATCAGGGAGTCCTGCTGCACGCCCACGATGCCTTGCTTCGCCGCTTCCTGGAGGCTGAGCTTCTCGGCATCATCCCCATAAGTCAGCAGCACCATGCGGTCCGGGAAAACCGGCACCACCCAGCTCAGCTTGTCCTCACGCTGGGGCGTGCGCGCGATTGGCGCCAACAGGCGGTTGGGCTTGTTCTGGATGGTCTTGTAGACGCGCGACCAGGACGCGTAGTGCAGCTTCGTCGGGTTGCCGACGCGCTCGGCGATTTCCTGCGCCACCTCGGCGACGAAGCCCTGCTTGTCCTCACCCTTCATGGAATAGGGCGGGAGGTGGGCGCTGAGGATCTTGAGATCCTTGGCCTGGACCGGCGCCCCGGTGCCGAGCAGCGCAGCGACCGCCAGCACGGCGCCCGCCCCGCGTAAAAGGCGGCGAACGCTCTTTGTCGGGCCAGACGTCATGTGTCGTTCCCCCTGTTCCCGTTGGTGGGTCCCCACGCACGCGGTCCGCGATCAGGCCGCGCGGATGTCGGCCAGGAAGTTGTCCACGTCGCTGTCCAGGGACTCGCAGCGCGCGTTGAGATCGCTCATCGCCGCGGACACCTGGCCCGCTTCCTCGGCGTTCGTGGCGGCGGCTTCCTGGATCTCGCTGAGGTTGTTCTGCACGTACTGCGCGGAATCCGCGGCGGCCTGGGCGTTGCGCGCGATTTCGCGCGTCGCCGTGTCCTGCTGCTCCGCCGCGCCCGAGATGCCGGAGACGTGCTCGTTGACCTGATTGATGACCTCGGCGATCGCCGACATCTGCTCGGCCACGGAGCCGGTGGCGCTCTGCACCTCCTTGACCTGGCCGGCGATGCTCTCGGTGGCCTTGGAGGTCTGGTTGGCCAGCGACTTGACCTCGTCGGCCACGACGGCGAAGCCCTTGCCGGCCTCGCCGGCGCGCGCCGCCTCGATCGTGGCGTTGAGCGCGAGCAGGTTCGTGCGCTCGGCGATGTCGTTGATGAGGGTGACGGCCTCCTCGATCTGCTTCGCCGCGGTTTGCAGCTGCTCCACCGTGGACTGGGTGTTGGAGGCGCGCTGCACGGCGTCGTCGGAGACCTGCTGCGACTGCTGCGCGTTGTTGGCGATCTCGCGGATGGAGGAGGTCAGCTCGTCCGTCGTCGAGGCCACGGTCTGCACGCTCTGGCTGGCCTCGCGCGAGCCCTGGAGGGCGCCCTCCACCTTTTCGCGGTTTTTCGCCGCCACCTCGTTCATGCGCCCCGCCTGCTCGGCGACGGTCTGCGCGGCCGAGGTCATCTGGCCGACATTGCCCTTCACCTTTTCCTCGAAGCTGTCGGCCAGCTTGCGGCGCGATTCCTCGCGCTCCTGCTCGTTGCGCCGCTGCATCTCCTCCTGCTCGCGGCGCATGCGCGCCATTTCGCTGGTATTATCGCGGAAAACGCCGACGGCGCGCGCCATGGCGCCCACCTCGTCGCGGCGCTGGGTGTAGGGCACGTCGACCTCTTCCGAGCCGTCGGCGATGCGGGTCATGGCGGTGGTGATGGCGCCCACCGGCTTGAGCACGCGGTTGAGCGAAAAGACCATCGCCGCGACCAGGACGGCCAGCATGACGAGGCCGCTGATGACGGCATCGCGCACGCTCTCCTGCGTCTTCGCGGCGAGGCTACCGGTGGTGAGCCCGAGTTCCAGGGTGCCCAGCTTTTTCTCGCCGTGGGTCACCGGCGCGTTCGCGGCCATGATGCCCACGCCGTCCGCCGGCTTCTCGCCAATGTCGGCGACGACCTCGCCTTCCTTGTTGCGCACCAGCGCGTACTCGAACGCGGGATCGCCCTTCAGTCCCTTAAGCAGGCTGGTCGCGCGCTCGTAGTTGAGATCCCAGACGGCCCCCTCCACGGCTTGCGCCTCGATCGCGGCCAGACGCTCGGCGCGCGACCGCAGGGACGATTCCAGATCGCCCGTCTGCTTGGTCACGCGAACGTACCCGCTGACCGCCGAGATCAGCACGATCAACACGGTGAACCCCAGCGCCACGCGCCAACGCAGGCTGAGGGACGGCAGGCTGATGGACCGCATGCCCCTGGCTCCCTTCCCGGGTTCGCGACACCGGCTCGACCGTATGTCGGCCCAACGCCGCGCGTGCGGCCTCGGCCCGAGCCGCAACCTCACGGCGTCGTGCGGTCAGTTGTAGCTGAATGCGAGTAAACCTGCGCTTAATGGCATCCGAAAGGTCTGGCATTCCCGGTTGCTCCCGGGCCCATCGAACCGGGCCCGCGGTCGGGCGACCCGGTCAAACATTTAACGTACAGCAAATGCGATTTGGCGCACCGCCGGCGCGGCACGCCCCGGCCGCCGCTGGGCTCAGGCGGTAACCAGGTCGCGCTCGGCCACCTCGAGGTCGAACGCCGCCTTCATCAGCGCGCGCGTGTAGGGATGGCGTGGCTGGTCGAAGATCTCGGCGGCGGGGCCCTGCTCGACCACGACGCCGTCCTTCATCACGATCACGTCGTCGGCCAGCGCGCGCACCACGCGCAGGTCGTGGCTGATGAAGAGGTAGGCCAGCTCGTGCCGGCGCTGGAGGTCGCGCAGCAAGTCGACGATCTGCGCCTGCACGGACATGTCCAGCGCGCTCGTGGGCTCGTCGAGGACGACGAAGCTGGGCTTGAGCACCATGGCGCGGGCGATGGCGATGCGCTGGCGCTGGCCGCCGGAGAACTCGTGCGGGTAGCGGAAGCGGCTGGCCGGGTCCAGGCCCACTTCGGTGAGCGCCTGGACGATGGCCGCCTCCCGGTCCTTGGCGGCGCCGACGTTGTGGACCTTCAGCCCCTCCTCGACGATCTGGCCCACGGAGAGGCGCGGGGAGAGCGAGCCGTAGGGATCCTGGAAGACGATCTGCATCTGCCGGCGCAGCGACCGCAGCGCCTTCGGCCCCAGGTCGGCCAGCGCCGTGCTGCCGAACCGGATCGCGCCCTGCCCCTGGATCAGGCGCAGCAGCGCCATCCCCAGCGTCGTCTTGCCGGAGCCGCTTTCGCCCACGACGCCCACGGTGTGCCCGGCGCGCACCTGGAGCGACACACCGTCCACGGCCTTCACGTGGTCCACGGTGCGCTTGAGCAGCCCCTTCTTGATGGGGAAGTGGACCTTCACGTCGTCCGCCTGCAGCACGGAGGGCGCGTTGGCGCGCACCTGCGTCGGCTCGCCCGTGGGCTCGGCGGCGAGCAGCTTGCGCGTGTAGCTGTGCGTCGGCTGGTTGAGCACCGTGCGCGCGGGGCCCTGCTCCACCGCGCGGCCACCCGTCATCACCACGACGTGGTCCGCCATCTTGCGCACCACCGTCAGGTCGTGGGTGATGAGCAGCAGCGCCATGTTGAAGCGCGCGGCCAGGTCGCGCAGCAACGCCAGAATCTGCGCCTGGATGGTGACGTCGAGCGCGGTCGTGGGCTCGTCGGCGATCAGCAGGTCGGGCTCGTTCGCGAGCGCCATGGCGATCATGACGCGCTGGCGCTGGCCGCCGGACAGCTCGTGCGGGTAGGCGTTGAGGCGCTCGCGCGCTTCCGGGATGCCCACCATGTCCAGCAGCTCCAGGCAGCGCTCGCGCGCGCGGGCACGCGACATCCCCTTGTGGACCAGCAGCACCTCGCTGACCTGCTTTTCGATCGTGTGCAGCGGGTTCAGCGAGGTCATGGGCTCCTGGAAGATCATGGCCATGGCGTTGCCGCGCAGCTGGCGCAGCCGCCCCTCGCCGGCGCCCATCAGCTCCTCGCCCTTGAAGCGCACCGAGGAGCCCGGCGTGTGCCCCGCCTGCGGATACGGCAGGAGCTGCATGATCGACAGCGCCGTCACCGACTTGCCGCTGCCGCTTTCGCCGACGAGCGCGCAGGTCTGTCCGCGGTCCAGGCCGAAGGTCAGGTCCTGAACGGCGTCCACCTGGTTCTCGCCGGACCCGAAGCGCACGCCCAGGTCGCGGACGTCCAGCAGGCGATCCGTCATGCGGCTTCCCCCATCATGCCCCGCCGCCCTGCGCCTGTGCGGCGGCCGGGGCGCGCGGGCCGCTGGCGGCGTCCTTGCCGGCCGCGGCCTCACCCTTGAACAGCTTGTGCGGGTCGAAGGCGTCGCGCACCGCCTCGCCGACGAAGAACAGCAGGCTGAGCATGATCGACAGCACGAAGAACCCGGTCAGCCCCAGCCACGGCGCCTGCAGGTTGGCCTTGCCCTGGGCCAGGACGTCGCCCAGCGAGGCCGAGCCCGGCGGCAGCCCGAAACCGATGAAGTCCAGCGCCGTCAGCGTCGTGATCGAACCCGCCAGCGTGAACGGCAGGAAAGTTAGCGTCGCCACCATGGCGTTGGGCAGGATGTGGCGGAACATCACCATGGTGTCGGACACGCCCAGCGCCTTGGCCGCGCGCACGAAGGTGAAGTTGCGCGCGCGCAGGAACTCCGCGCGCACGTAGCCCACCGGCCACGGCCAGCCGAAGAGCACCATCACCCCCAAGAGCCACCAGAAGTTGGGCTCGACGAAGCTGGCGACGATGATGATGACCATCAGCATGGGCAGCGTGCCGAAGATCTTCATGACGCGCTGGAAGGTCAGGTCCACCCAGCCGCCGAAGTAGCCCTGCACCGCGCCCGCCGCGACGCCGATGAGCGTGGTGAAGAGGGTCATCAGCAGGCCGAAGACGACCGAGATGCGGAAGCCGTAGATCGTGCGCGCCAGCACGTCGCGCGCCTGGTCATCCGTGCCCAGCCAGTGATCCCCGCCGGGCGGCGTCGGCGACGGCTCCTTCAGCTTCCAGTCCACGGCCGTGTGGTCGTAGGGGATGAGCGCGCGCACCATGAAGCCGTTTTCGGCGATGCGCTCGGCCACGAAGGGGTCCGAGTAGTCCGTTTTCGTCGGAAAGTCGCCGCCGTAGGCCGTCTCCGGGTAGTCGTGGAGCATGGGCCAGTACAGCTCGCCCTTGTACTGCACGAGGATGGGGTCGTCGTTCGCCACGACCTCGGCGAAGCCGGTGACGGCGAAGAGCACCAGGAAGACGATCAGCGACCAGAAGCCGCGCTTGTTGGCGCGGAAGTTCCGCAGCCGGCGCTTGGTGATGGGCGAGACGGGGATGCGCCCGACGTAGGCGATGGGGCGCACGCCCTCCTGGGTGTAGGTCACGCGCCTAGGCCCCCCGCGCCTCGAAGTCGATCCGCGGATCGATCACGGTGTACATGATGTCGTTGACCAGCTGCAGGATCAGCCCGAGCAGCGTGAAGATGTACAGCGTGCCGAACATCACCGGATAGTCGCGGTTCACCACCGCCTCGAAGCCGAGCAGCCCCAGGCCGTCCAGCGAGAACAGGATCTCGATCAGCACCGCGCCGGTGAAGAGGATGTTCACGAACGCCACCGGGAAGCCGGCGATGACGATCAGCATGGCGTTGCGGAAGACGTGGCCGTAGAGCACGCGCTTTTCCGACAGCCCCTTGGCGCGCGCCGTGGTGACGTACTGCTGGCTGATCTGATCCAGGAAGGAGTTCTTGGTCAGCATCGTCAGCCCGGCGAAGCTGCCGATCACCAGCGCCAGGATGGGCAGCGTCATGTGCCAGAGATAGTCCACGAGCTGCATGGGCAGGGACAGCGTCTCCCAGTCGTCGGAGACGATGCCGCGCAGCGGGAACCAGTCCAGATACGCCCCGCCGGCGAAGACGACGATCAGGAACACCGCGAACATGAACGCCGGGATGGCGTTGCCCACCAGCACCACCACCGAGGTCCAGACGTCGAAGCGCGAGCCGTCCTTCACCGCCTTGCGGATGCCGAGCGGGATGGACAGGCCGTAGGTGAGCAGCGTGGTCCACAGCCCCAGCGAGATGGAGACGGGCAGCTTGTCCACGATCAGCTCGGTCACCGAGCGCGAGCGGAAGAAGCTCTCCCCGAAATCGAAGGTGGCGTAGTTGCCCAGCATGTGCAGGAAGCGCTCGTGCGCCGGCTTGTCGAAGCCGAACTGCTCTTCCAGCTCGGCGATGAACTCCGGGTCGAGGCCCTGGGCGCCGCGGTAGTCCCCGCGCACCTCGGCGCCGCCCCCGCCGCCGGACGGGCCGCTGGTCTCCATCTCGCCGCCGCCGCCCTGGGTGACGCGCTGCGTGGCGGCCACGCCCGTGCCCGTGACCTGGGAGATCACCTGCTGCACCGGTCCGCCGGGTGCGCCCTGCACGATCAGGAAGTTGATCAGCATGGCGCCGATCAGCGTGGGGATCATCAGCAGCACGCGCCGCAGGATGTAGTTGGTCACGCGCCACCTCCCGCCTGCTCACGGCCGCCGCGCGCACGGCGCCAGAAGAACCCGGCCAGCGCCAGCAGCACCGCCAGCCCGGCGAGCGTCCAGATCGTGCGGCGGCCGTCGCCGCCGCCCTCGCCGGTCTGCGCGCTCGCGACCTGCTGCGCGCTGGCGACGTCGCGTGCCTTGTCCGGCTGCACCCACCACGTCGAGAGGTAGGGCAGACCGTAGGGCGGATTGCTCTCGGGCCGGCCGAACTTGTCCCAGTAGACCACGCGGTAGTGGCCGATGTGCCAGTGCGGCACCACGAGGTGCTTGCTGAGCAGCACGCGGTCGAGCGCGCGCACGCGCTGTACCAGCGCCTCGCGGCTGGGCGCGCCGATGACCATGCCGATCAGCTTGTCCACCACGGGATCGGCGACGCCGGTGTAATTGCGGCTGCCCGGGCGCTCGGCGGCCGTGGAGCCCCAGAACTCGCGCTGCTCGTTGCCCGGCGAGAGCGACTGCCCCCAGTTGGCGACGATCATGTCGAAGTCGTAATTGTCCAGGCGGTTCTGGTACTGCGCCGAATCGACGACGCGCACCTCCACCTCGATGCCGAGCTTTTCCAGGTTGGCGACGTAGGGCAGCACGATGCGCTCGAACGAGGTGTTCACCAGCAGGATCTCGAAGCGCATCGGCCGGCCAGTTTCCGCGTTCACCAGCTGCATGTCGCGCACGACCCAGCCGGCCTCGTTGAGCAGCTTGAGCGCCTTTTTCAGGTTCTCGCGCGGGTAGCCGTCGCCGTCGGTGGTCGGCGGATCGTAGCGCTGCGTGAAGACCGAGTCCGGCAGCTCGTCCTCGAAGCGCTTGAGGATGTCCCGCACCCGCCCGTCGGGCGGGCCGTCGCCGGCGGCCAGCTCGGAGTTGGAGAAGTAGCTGTCCGTGCGTTCGTACTGCCCGAAGAAGAGGTTCTGGTTGGTCCACGGGAAGTCGAAGGCGTAGCTCATGGCCCGGCGCACCTTCGGGTCGTCGAAGGGGCTGCGCCGGGTGTTCATGGCGAAGCCCTGCATGCCCGTGGGCGTGTCGTGCTCGATCTCGACGCGTTCGAGCTGGCCGCTTTGCACCGCCGGGGTGTCGTAGGCGGTCGCCCACGCCTTCGCCTGGTTCTCCAGGTGGAAGTCGATGCTGCCGCCCTTCACGGCCGTGCGGATGACCGTGGGGTCGCGGAAGTAGTCGTAGCGGACTTTGGCGAAGTTCCAGCGCCCGCGGGTCACCGGCAGGTCGGCGGCCCAGTAGTCGTCCACCTTCTCGTAGACGACGAAGCGCCCCGGCTCGAACGATTCCACGCGGTACGGGCCGCTGCCCACCGGCGGCTTCAGCGTGGATTCCTTGAAGTTCCGCTCCGCCCAGTAGTGCTTCGGCAGCACGGGCAACTGGCCCAGGATCAGCGGCAGCTCGCGGTTGGTGCCGCCGGCAAAGTCGAAGCGCACCGTGCGCGGGCCGACCTTCCGCGCCTTGGCGACGCTCTTGTAGTAGAAGCGGTAGAAGGGATGGCCCTTCTCGCGCAGGACGTTGAGCGAGAAGAGCACGTCTTCCGGCGTGATGGGCTCGCCGTCGTGGAAGCGCGCCCCCTCGCGCAGCTTGAACGCCACCCAGGAGCGGTCCTCGGGCATGTAGATGCCCTCGGCGACGAGGCCGTACTCGCTAAAGGGCTCGTCGTCCGTGGACACCATCAGCGTGTCGTACATCAGCTGCGCGCCCTGAACCGACACGCCCTGGACGATGTAGGGGTTGAAGCTGTCGTACGTGCCCTGCGCGGCGAGCTTGATCTTGCCGCCTTGCGGCGCATCCGGGTTGGCGTAGGCGAAGTGCTCGAAGTCCGCCGGGTACTTCACCTCGCCGTGCATGGCCACGCCGTGGCGCAGCGGCACGCCGTTGTAGGTGTCCGCCGCCAGCGCCGGGCCGGCGACGGTCATCACCAGGAGAATCAGGGTGGTTACAAGGCAGCGCAGCATGGCCGGCGCAGCCCAAGCCAAACGGTTGCGATTGTAAAGAAAAAGGTGCTCAGGATGCGCCCGCCAGCACGTTCAGCACCTGCTCGTGCAGGGCGGGGCTGCCGGAGGCCACGACCGTTCGCTCACCCTCGCCGCCGAGCGGCTCGCCATTGGAGTCGGAGATCGCGCCGCCGGCCTCCGCGACGATGGGCACGAGGGCGGCGTAGTCGTAGGCGCTCATCGTGGCGTCCAGCACGATGTCGCAGAAGCCGCTGGCGAGCAGGCCGTAGTTGTGGCCGTCGCCGCCGGACACCGCCAGCTGGACGCTCTCCGCGAGGCGCAGGAAGGCGTCCGCCGATTCCTCGTCGTCGCCCGTGGGGACGGTGGTGGCGAAGCGCGCCTGATCCAGCGAGTCGCAGCGCCGTGTCTGCGCGAAGCGGGTGCCGTTGACGTCGGTGTGGCGCGTGCCGCGGTCGCGCACGCCCAGCCAGCGCTCCTGCATCGCCGGCACCTCGATGATGCCGAGCACGGGCTGACCCTGGTGCAGCAGCGCGATCAGCGAGGAAAAGCCGGGCTTGCCCGTGAGGAACTGCTTGGTCCCGTCGATGGGATCGAGCATCCACACGTACTCGGCGTCGATGCGCTCGGCGCCACCTTCCTCGCCCACGATCCCGTGGTCCGGATAGGCCTCGTGGATGATCGCGCGCAGCGCGCGCTCCGTGGCCTGCTCGGGCTCGGTGACGGGCGTGCCGTCGGCCTTGCGCTGGACCTCGAGGGCGGTGCGGTGGTGCGGTCGCAGGTGCTCGCGGGCGGTGTCGGCCAACCGCTCGGCCAACTCCACGAAGGCGCCGGGAACGCTCATGACGACGAAACTCGCTTGGTTGCGCGGCGACTCGTCACCGCCGAACGAATAGCGACGAGCCCGGGCCGCGGGGCGGGCTGTTCACCCACCGGTAGAGCATTTTCGGGCCGTTTGCAAACCGACGGGTGCCGGCCGCGTCCAGCCGGACGTCAGGCGTCGGCGTCACTTTCGCCGGAGCCGCCGCTGTCGCCGGCGTCGGCGCCCGAGTCCTCGGCCTCGGTCTTGGCCTCGCCGTCGCCCGAGCCGGAGTCCTTGCCCTCGTCACCGCCGCCGGTAACCTTCTCGATCTCTTCCTCCGTGGGAAGCGGCATCTTCTCGTCGGCCATGGAGCGCAGATAGGCGATGATGTCCGCGCGCTCCTGGGCGTCCTTCACGCCGCCGTAGCTCATCTTCGTGCCCTGGGCCCAGCCCTGCGGGTCGTAGAGCCACGCGTTCATCTTCTGATAGGTCCACTCGCCCTCCTTGCCCTTGAGGGCGCTGGAATACGAGAAGCCGTCCACCGCGGCGATCTTGGCGCCCATGATGTCGTAGAGGGCGGGGCCGACCTTGTTGGGGCCACCCTTCTCGAAGGAGTGACACGCCGCGCAGGCGCGCGCCGCGTTCTTCCCGGCCGAGGGATCGGCGTCCGCCAGCAGCGGCAGGATCGGCTCGGGGCCCTTGGGCTCCTGCTTCTCCTTCTCCGCGCTCTTCGTCTTGTCCACGCCGACGGTGTAGTGGGGATCCTCCGGCACGTGGGGATGGATCAGCACCTCCCCGACGAAGCTGGCCCCCATCGCGACCACACCGGCCGTCAGCACCGACGCGGCGATCTTGTTCATCTCGAGCGACATGCGGTCACCCCAAAGCCCTGCCATCCTGAAGCGCGCGGCAACATAGCCGCCGGAGGGTACCCATTCAAGGCGCGCTTTGCCCGGAGATTTGCAGGCTCGCACGCCGGCCGTATGGTGACGAGCCGTCACACTGTCGCACGCCAGCCTCCGCACCGCCGCGAGCCCGCACCATGACCCCCATCGTCGTCATTCCCGCGCGCCGCCGCGCCACGCGCCTGCCCGACAAGCCGCTGGCCGACGTCGCCGGGAAGCCCATGATCGTTCACGTCTGGCGCCGGGCCGTGGCCGCGGACGCCGGTCCCGTGGTGGTGGCCTGCGACGACGACGCCGTCGGCGAGGCAGTCGCCGCCGCGGGCGGCGAGGCCGTGCTGACGGAGGCGGACCTCGCCAGCGGCTCGGACCGCGCGCACCAGGCGGTGCAACGCCTGGACCCCGACGGAACGCACGACGTCGTGGTGAACCTTCAGGGTGACCTCCCCACGATCGACCCCGCCAGCGTGCGCGCCTGCCTGGACCCGCTGGCGGAGAGTGGCGTGGACATCGCCACGATCGCCGCGCCGATCACCGACCCTGGCGAGCGCGACGACCCCAACGTGGTCAAGGTCGCCGCCGGGCTGAGCGCGGAGACGCCGATCGCCCGCGCCCTCTACTTCTCGCGCGCCATCGTCCCCTATGACGCCACGGGCGATCGGGAGCTGCACCACCACATCGGCGTCTATGCCTACCGCCGCGCGGCGCTGACGCGCTTCGTGGAACTGCCGCCCTCGCCCCTGGAGCGGCGCGAGAAGCTGGAGCAGCTGCGCGCCCTGGAGGCGGGCATGCGCATCGATGTGGCGCGCGTTGACAGTGTGCCCCTGGGGGTCGACACTCCCGCCGATCTGGCGCGCGCCCGCGAGCTGCTGGGCGGTTAACCCGCGCACAAACCCCGATTTTCAGAGGGCCCGGCTTTTTCAGGGAGTGAGCATGGCCGACGCCGGTGAGCACGGCGACACGACGATCGCTTTCCAGGGGGCGCCCGGCGCCTATTCCGACATGGCCTGCCGCGCCGTCTATCCCGGCATGACGACGCTGCCCTGCCCGGCGTTCGAGGACGTCTTCGCCGCCGTGCGCAACGGGGACGCCACCTACGGCATGATCCCCGTTGAAAACTCCTCGGCCGGACGCGTGGCCGACATCCACCACCTGCTGCCCGAGTCCGGGCTGCACATCGTGGGCGAGCACTTCCAGGCGGTGAACCACCAGCTGCTCGCGCCCAGCAGCGCCAGCATGGACACCATCTCCGTGGTGCACAGCCACATCCAGGCGCTGACGCAGTGCCGCAATTTCATTCGCGAGCGCAACCTGCACCCCACGGTGCACGCCGACACCGCCGGCGCGGCGGCCGAGGTGGCGAGCTTCAACGATCCCTCGCAGGCGGCGATCGCCTCGCGCCTGGCGGGCGAGATCTACGGACTCCAGACGCTCAGCGCGGACATCGAGGACACCGAGCACAACACCACGCGCTTCCTGGTGATGGCGCGCGAGCCCGACGACCCGGACCCCGACACGGAGCACGTCATCACCACGGTCGTCTTCCGCGTGCGCTCGGTGCCGGCGGCGCTCTACAAGGCGCTCGGCGGCTTCGCCACGAACGGCGTCAACATCACAAAGCTGGAAAGCTACATCCTCGACGCCAAGTTCACCGTGGCGCAGTTCTACGCCGACATCGAGGGCCACCCCGACTCGCGCGCCGTGCGGCTGTCCTTGGAGGAATTGGGCTTCTTCTCCCGCGAGGTCCGCATCCTGGGCGTCTACAAGGCCGCCCCCTTCCGCGACGGCGAAGCGCCGGCCCAGTAGCCGCTTCGCATCGAAAAGCCGAAAGCGGCTTGTCCGCGGCGGCGCGGCGCGACAGCCTCGTGCGGACCCCGGTGGCGCGAAAACGGCCGGGGTGTGAGCCGAGTCCGCACCCACGCACGACGCAGGCGATCCCCGGCCATGACCGGTCTGCCCGCCAACGACGACCGCCCGAGCGGCCCCGTCAGCCTTCCCCGCGCGCCGGCGCTCGCCCCAGGGCTGCGGCAGGCGGCGTGGATGGACGGCGAAGGCGAGATCGCGCTGCTGGACCACGCGACGGCCGCCGAACGCCTGCGCGAGCAGCCGCCCATCGTGTGCCACGCGCGCTCGATCGCGCGGCGGCTGGGCCAGGACGCCATCCCCGCCTACGACGTCCTCGAACTCTTCGCCTTCGTGCGCCCGGCGCGCGTGGTGACGCCCACGCCGCGCGGGCTCGCCGCCGCGCTGGGCCTGCCGCGGCCGGACGACCTGGAAGCCGCCGCCGTCACGGTACAGCGCGCCGCAGCCGCGTTGTTGCAAGAGCTGGCCGCGCGCAACGACCGCGACGCCGCCCCCATCGCCTGGCGCATGGCGCGCGGCGGCTGGCGCTGGGGGCCGCACGTGCTCGCCGCGCTGGGCGTGGACAATGACGGCGACGGCCCGCCGCGTCAGGGCGTGGGCATGAAGGCATGGGACCGCCTGGGCGAGTGGTCGGAGCACGCCCCCGAGCCGCCGCCCGGCAACCAGCCCGTCGAACCCGACGAGGCGCGCACGCGCCTGGCCGAGCTGCTCGGCCCCAACGCGGAAGCGCGCCCGCAGCAGGCCGACTATGCCTCCGCCGTCACCCAGGCGTTCCAGCCGCGCGACACCCCGGACGCCCCCAACCTCGTGCTGGCTGAAGCGGGCACGGGCGTGGGCAAGACGCTGGGCTACATCGCGCCCGCCAGCGTGTGGTCGGACAAGAACGCCGGACCGGTGTGGATGGCGACCTACACGCGCAACCTGCAAACCCAGCTCGACGGCGAGCTGGACCGCCTCTACCCCGAGCCGCGCGAAAAGCGGCGCAAGGTCGTCGTGCGCAAGGGGCGGGAGAACTACCTCTGCCTGCTGAACCTGGAAGAGGCGGTGAACACCCTCAACGTCTCCTCGCGCGACGCCGTGGCGGTGGGCCTCATGGCGCGCTGGACCGCCGCGACGCGCGACGGCGACCTGGTGGGCGGCGACTTTCCGGGCTGGCTGCCGGACCTCGTGGGGCGCGCGCGCACGCTCGGCCTCGCGGACCGGCGCGGGGAGTGCATCTTTTCCGCCTGCCCGCACTACAAGAAGTGCTTCATCGAGGGCGCCGTGCGCCGCGCGCGGCGGGCGGACCTCGTGGTCGCCAACCACGCGCTGGTGATGATCCAGGCCGCCATGGGCCAGGGCGACGACGGCCGCCTGCCGCAACGCTACGTCTTCGACGAGGGCCACCACGTCTTCGACGCCGCCGACAGCGCCTTTTCCGCCCACCTCTCCGGGCGCGAGGCGCGCGAGCTGCGGCGCTGGCTGCTGGGCGCGGAGCGCGGCGGCGGCCGATCGGGCGGGCGCGTGCGCGGGCTGGAACGCCGGCTCGACGGCCTCATGGGCGAGGATGAGGCAACCGCCAACGCCCTCCAGGACACGCTCAAAGCCGCAGCTTTGCTGCCCGCGGAGGGCTGGCACCAGCGCATCCAGCGCAGCGCGGGCGAGGGGGCGTGCGAGCGCTTCCTCCAGGCCGTACGCGAACAGGTGTACGCGCGCGTGAACCGGCCGAACGACCCGTACAGCCTGGAAGCCGAGCTGCGCCCGCCCACCGACGCGCTCGTCCACGCCGCCGGGGAGCTGGACGGCAAGCTGGAAAACCTGCTCACCCCCATGCAGCGGCTGCTGAAGGCGCTGCGTCAGCGCCTGGACGACGAGTCGGACCAGCTGGACAGCGACACCCGCCGGCGCATCGAAGCCACCTGCCGCAGCCTGGACCAGCGCGGCGTCACCCAGGTGCAGGCGTGGCGGCAGATGCTCAGCGCCATCCGCGAGGGCGAGACGCCGGAAGCCTTCGTCGACTGGCTGATGGTGGAGCGCACGGGCGGACAGGACATCGACGTCGGCTTCCACCGCCACTGGGTCGATCCCACGATCCCCTTCGCGGAGAACGTGGCGCGGCCGGCGCAGGGGATGGTCGTGACCTCGGCCACATTGCGCGACGGCAGTGCGGACCCCGAGGCCAACTGGCGCGCGGCGGAGATGCGCACGGGCGCCGACCATCTGATCGGCGACGCCTACCGCGTGGAGGTGCCCTCACCCTTCGACTACGCGGCGAACACGCGCGTCTATGTCGTGCGCGACGTGCGCAAGGACGACATGGACCAGGTCGCCGCCGCCTACCGCGAGCTCTTCCTGGCCGCGCACGGCGGCGCGCTGGGGCTGTTCACCGCGATCACGCGCCTGCGCGCGGTGCATCAGCGCATCGGCGGGCCGCTGGAGGACGCGGGGCTGCCGCTCTTCGCCCAGCACGTCGACGGGCTCAACGTTGCGACGCTGGTGGACATCTTCCGCGCCGAGGAGGACGCCTGCCTGCTGGGCACAGACGCCGTGCGCGACGGCGTGGACGTGCCGGGGCGGTCCTTGCGGTGCATCGTCTTCGACCGCGTGCCCTGGCCGCGCCCGGATATCCGCCACAAGGCCCGGCGCGAGCACTTCGGCGGGCGCAAATACGACGACATGATCACGCGCCTGCGCCTGAAGCAGGCGTACGGCCGCCTCGTCCGGCGCGCGGACGATCACGGCGTCTTCGTGCTATTGGACCCGATGTTTCCCTCGCGCCTGGAAGGCGCGTTCCCCGAGGGCGTCGAGGTCACGCGCTGCGGGCTCGCCGACGCGGTCGCGGGGGTGCGGGGTTTTCTCGGCGGGCCCACAGGCCGATAAACACCGACGCCGTCCTTTACCAGCCGCTCAGCCGGCCCTTGATCCGTTCGAGCACTAGCGCGTTCGGGCAGAACTTGCGCGGGCTGTCGTCGCCGCCCTTGCCGTCCAGCCAGGCCGCGCAGCGCGCCTTGTTGGCGCACACGGCGCACACCTGATCGGCTTCCTTGAGATGGTCCCAGTGGGTCGCGACGACCTCCGCCGGCGAGAGCCCGTGTTCCGCCACCATGCGCGCCAACCGCTCCCGGTGCCGCGCGACGGCCGTCCCGGGCGTGAACAGCTCCGCGCGCGTGATCCCGCGAACGACGAGCGCGGCGTCGATCGTCCGATCCGGCGTCCGGCCGAGCGGCGCGTCCAACACAGTGTCCCGCACCATCCCGCGAAGGCGCGACGCCCCACGCGTGATCCAATCCGGCGACAAAGCGGCCATGCCAACGCCTCCCCTGATTCGAGCGTTGCGCCCGCCCGGCAACGCCACATTCATTGTTTTGCAAGCGAAGATGCCCTGAGCCCGAGCCGCGTGCAATAGCCCTAGCTACGCTACGGATTTTTCGCATCCCAAATCCTCGCGTCCCGCGCGACGCACTGCGGCGGACGGCGATTGCGAAAGCTTTGTGCAGCCCGCGTGAGTCCTGGCATCCTCGGCCGCAGACCCCCGACGAACAGGGAGCGAGCCCGCGATGCACCCCCACCACCTCGCCCTGATCTACACGATGGTCCTGATGTCGGCGGCGGACAGCGAGATGTCCGACGCCGAGCTGGCGACGCTCGGCAAGATCGTGCGCACCTGGCCCGTCTTCCGCGACTTCGACCGCGAGCACCTTACCGAGGCCGCCCAGGACTGCGCCGGGCTGCTCCAGGCCGAAGAGGGGCTGGAAACCACGGTTCAGCGCATCGATCAGGACCTGCCGGAGCGCCTGCACGAAACCGCCTACGCGCTCGCGTGCGAGATCGCCGCCGCCGACGGCTCGGCGGGGCTGGAGGAAATGCGCCTGCTGGAAATCCTGCGCGACCGCCTGCGCATCCCGCGCCTCAGCGCCGCCGCCATCGAGCACGCCACGCGGGTCCGCCACCTCACCGCGTAATCGAAGCTGTCGGCAGCTTCACCCCATCAAACGGCGACACCTGGGGACCGGTCGCACAGCAGGCCCTTTCGCCGCCACCAATGGGCCACGCTGAACGCTTGGCAGC